>JABFXM010000397.1 GCA_013361745.1 Gemmatimonadaceae bacterium
CCGAAGACGCCGGCGAGCACGTCGTAGAGGAACGCCGCGTCCGCCTCGTCCTGCCAGTGGTGCTCGAACGCGTGCAGGTCCGGCGCCGTCGCGGAGTCCCGTGTCTCGAGAGAGGAAGCCATTCGGGAAAGATAGGGGAGTCAGGGGAGTTAGGAGAGTAAGGAGAGTGAGCAACGGCCACCTGGCAGTGCCTTACTCCCCGTACTCCCTTACTCCCCTTACTCCCTTACTCTCCTTACGCCTGCTTTCCTCTCGTTCTCGCCGCGGCGCGGGCCTTCATGCACCAGCGCTCCAGCTCGTAGTCGGAGATCGAGCGCCAGTTCGCGGGGAAGGGAGCGATGCGGCAACTCAGCTCGGCGGAGCGGAAGGAAAGCCATCCATTCTCGTAGCCCGGTCGCACGAGGATCGAGCTCCATCGCACCGCGCGCACCTCGGGAACGATCTCTCGTACCGTCCATCGGACGCCGTCGTTGTCCATGAACTCGCGCGCGCGCGACTCCGGCGTGTAGCGCGCCGCGCTGCGCTGCTCCGCGGAGCGTGACGACTCGGGAGCGTTCTCGAATGAAGGCATGAGAGGATGCGAACGGCGACTACTCCCGCTGACCGGCTGCTCCGGGCGGGATGACAGAACGAATGGGCTCACGACCGGCTGCTCCGACTGCTGGTCGCACGTGGCGACGGTGCACGATCCGCGCCGATCCGCCAGGGGGGACGGCCGGTGATCGGATCGCACGAATACTTGGCGAGTCGAGGCGTCAGGTCAACTCCGAATCTTCCCCGCCGCTGAGAGAGCTCTCATGGAAACCCTCCGCGCGCCGGGTGGTGTCTATCCAGCGTACCCCCCTACCGACTTCTTCGTAGAGGAACCATGAGGAGCTTCTCCCTTCTGACCGCCGCGCTGCTGGTCTCGGCGGCGTCGGCGCAGGCGCAGGACACCAGCTCGAAGGACAAGGACCGGACTCCGAGGCCGGACGCCGACCAGCGCGTGACCATCGAGCGGGGGACCGCCAATCGCGGCTTCCGCATCCAGATGGGCGGCGACCTGATGGGCGCGCGCTCGATGATCGGCGTCTCGACCTCCTCCGGCGGCGCGCGCGACACCCTCGGCCTGCTCAGCACCAGCGTCACCCCCGGCGGTCCGGCGGAGAGGGCGGGGATCGTCGAAGGTGACCGCATCGCCGCGATCGACGGCGTCAACCTCCGTCTCAGTGCCGCCGACGCGGGCGAGCCCGACATGCAGGGGATCACCGCCCGCCGCCTCACGCGTGAGCTGGGCAAGATCGATCCGGGCAAGGAGGTCGAGCTCCGGCTCTGGGCGGACGGCCAGTGGAAGACCGTTCGCGTGAAGACCGTCGCGCGTGACAGCCTCGTGCCGACGCGCTTCTACCGTTCCGGCGACGAGGACGAGCGCGCGGTGCTCGGCTTCACCCTCAGCGCCACCGGATCGAAGCGCGACACCCTCGGCGTCCTGATCGGCGCGCTGAAGGACGACGGTCCCGCGGAGAAGGCGGGCCTCGTCGAGGGTGATCGCATCGTCTCGGTCAACGGCACCGATCTTCGCGTCTCCCGCGACGACGTCGGCGACGACTGGGTCAGCTCGACGATGGTCAGCCGCTTCCAGCGCGTGATGCGCGGCGTGAAGCCGGGCGACAAGGTGCAGCTCCGCGTCTGGAGCGGTGGGCAGACGAAGAACGTCACCATCACCGCGGCGAAGGCGAGTGAGTTGTACAAGTCCGATCGCCGCGTGCGCTTCGGCGGGATGACGATGGGGTTCGACGGCGAGCCATTCATCGCGCCGATGCCTCCCATGCCTCCCATGCCGGCGATGCCGACCATGCCGACGATCGCGCCCCGCGTCCACATCAACTCCCTCGACATGGACGACGAGGAGATCGACGACGCGAGCCCGAGCGTCGACGTCGATCGCGCGCGCGAGGAAGCACGCGCCTCCGCGGCGCCGCGGACTCTCCCGCGCGCGACGGTGCCGACCCGCGCCCTGATGTCGAGCGCCGCGAACCTCGCCGCGGATGCTCCCGTCGCGGCCGCGGTCTGGTCCTCCGACGACGTGGCTCCGACGCTCGGCGCCGAGGAAGCGCGTGCGTCCGGCCGCATCGTGATCCCCGGCCTTTCGCTGGCGCCCGTGACGCGCGAGCTCGCCGAATACCTCGGCAAGGGCAGCGAAGGGGGCTCTCTCGTCCTCGAGTCGAGCGGCGCCTGGGCCGCGCTCCACGCCGGGGACGTCATCCTC
>JABFXM010000214.1 GCA_013361745.1 Gemmatimonadaceae bacterium
GGTGGACACGCTCGCGCAACTGCCGTGGGACTCGGTACGCACCCGCGCACGCGGTACCGAGGTCGTCTGGCGCATGTGGCGGGGCGACCCATCCATCAACGCGTACGTCGACGGCTGGGTGGCTCCGCGGCTGCGCGAGCGGTACGGGATCACGCTCCGCGCCGTCGAGGGCCAAGGACCCGAGCTCGTGAACCAGCTCGTGGTCGAGCGCGAGGCCAGGCGCCACACGGGGACGGCGAGCCTCCTCTGGATCAACGGCGAGACCTTCTCCAATCTCCGACGCGAGCGTCTCCTCGCCGGTCCGTGGACGGGGCGCCTGCCGAACGCCGCGTACGTGGACAGCGCGTCGCCCATCGTCCGTCGCGACTTCGAGCAGGACCCGGCGGGGTACGAGAGCCCGTGGGGACGTGTGCAGTTCGCGCTGATCTACGACAGCGCGCGCACCCCGCGGCCGCCGCGCTCCCTCCACGAGCTGGCCGAGTGGCTCCGCGCGCACCCGGGGCGCTTCACTCACGACCAGGGCATCGCCGGCACGACGTTCCTCAAGATGGTGCTGTACGAGACGGCGGGAGGCGTCGAGCGCCTCGCAGGTGGTTTCGATTCGACGCGGTACCTGCTGGCGCGTGGGGCGGTCTTCGCGTGGCTCGACTCGCTGCGGCCGTTCCTCTGGCGTGGCGGGGCGACGTATCCGCCCGACGTCGCGGCGATGCACCGGCTGTTCGCGAACCGCGAGATCGACTTCAGCATGTCGAACAACCAGAACGAGGTCGCGACGAAGGTGCGACAGGGAATTCTGCCTCCGACAGCGCGCGCTCTGCTCCTCGCCGACGGCACCATCGCGAACACGCACTATGTCGGCGTCCCGACGAACGCGCCGAACGCCGCTGGGGCCATGGTGGTCGCCGACTTCCTGCTCTCGCCCGAGGCCCAGCTCGAGAAGCAGAAGCCGGAGGTCTGGGCGGACGGCACTGTGCTCGACGTGGCGCGCCTGCCATCCGAGTGGCGCGCGCGGTTCGCCGCGCTCGCCGCGGACCCGCGACAGCTCCCGCCCGACTCGCTCGCGAAGTACGCCCGCCCCGAAATCTCGCCCCGGTACCACGAGCGGCTCGCGGCCGACTGGCGTGCGCACGTGCGGGCGGGTCGACGCTGACGTCGCTCCACGTGACGCTGCGCGCGAGTCGACGGCACGCGGCTGGCGCCGAGGTCGTCGGACTCATTGCCGGCGTCCTGCTCGCTGCGCCAGCGCTGGTGGGAATCGCCTATGCGGCGGCGGCGAGTCTCGGCGTCGTTGGCCCGGGGGCGGGTGGAGCGAGCGTCGAACGAATCGCGCGAGTCTTCACCGACCGCGCGACCTGGCGCGGCCTCGTCCTGACCTTGTGGGTCGCCGCGCTCGCGACCGCACTCGCCATGGCCGGCGCGGTGCTCGTCGCGGTGATGTTCCGCGGTGCCGGCTGGCGTGACCGCGCAGCGCGAGCGCTGGCGCTGCTCCCGCTGCCCGTGCCTCATCTCGTCGCCGGCATGCTCGGGCTCTGGGTGCTCGGGCAGAGCGGAGAGATTGCGCGACTCCTCGCTGCCTTTGGCGCCATCCGGACTCCCGCCGCGATGCCGCCACTCGTCTACGACCGCTGGGCAGTCGGTCTCGCCTTCACGATGGCGTGGAAGGAATTCGCCTTCCTTGCGGTGGTCGCGACGACACTCCTCGCCTCCCCGGCGCTCGAGGTCGAGGAGGCGGCGCGGACGCTCGGCGCCATGCCGCTCCAGACGTTCGTGCGGATCACCTGGCCGATCCTCTGGCGCGGGCTCATGCCCGCCGTCATCGCGGTCTTCGTCTTCGTGGCGGGGAGCTACGAGGCCGCCGTCCTGCTCGCGCCGAGCGATCCGCTCGCGCTGCCGCTGCTCGTCGCCGACCGTGCCGCGGATCCCGATCTCGCGCGGCGTGGCGACGCCTACGTGGTGAGTCTGCTCCTGCTCGCGATTGCAGTCGTGGTCGTTGTCGCGCACGAATGGACGCGCGCGCGCTGGGAGCAGCTCGACTCGTGATCGGCTCGCGCGAGATCGCCATCCGTCGTCCCGCTGCGCCGAGTCGGGCCCTTCGGGCCGTGCTGTTACTGGCGCTGCTCGCGAGTTCTCTTGCGCCGCTCATCCTCCTCGGCCTGTGGTCCGTCAGCGGGGGCTGGCTCTTCCCGGCGTTCCTGCCGACGGAGTTCACCACCCGGAGCTGGCGAGCGGTTGGCGAT
>JABFXM010000033.1 GCA_013361745.1 Gemmatimonadaceae bacterium
AGCTCGGGGGTGAAGTGCAGCCCGGCCGTCGGCGCGGCGACCGAGCCGCGCTCCCGCGCGTAGACCGTCTGATAGCGCTCCTCGTCGGTCGGCTCGTCGGCGCGATGGACGTAGGGCGGGAGGGGCACGTGCCCGAAGCGCTCGATCGCCTCGTCGACCGGCGCGACCTCCGAGCGCAGCCGCACGATCCGCGTCCGTCGCTCGGTCGTCTCGAGGATCTCGACGTCGAAGCCCGGCGCGACGTGGACGATGCGCCCCGGTCGCAGCTTTCCGCCGGGATGCACCATCGCCTCCCAGCGGTCGTCGCTGCCTAACGGTCGAAGGAGAAAGACCTCGGCGGGCGCGCCGCTGTCGCGCGTCCCGAGCAGCCGCGCGCGCAGCACGCGCGTCGCGTTGACGACCAGCGCGTCTCCCGGGCCGACGTACTCCACGAGATCGCGAAAGCGGCGATGCTCGATCGTCCCCGAGCTGCGATGCACGACCATGAGCCGGCTCTCGTCGCGGCGCTCCGTCGGGCGCTGCGCGATGAGAGACTCGGGGAGATGGAAGTCGTAGTCGGCGGTGCGGGAACCGGGTGCGAGGGTGGTCACCCGACGAAGTTAGGGGACGACGCGACGAGTTGCATCGCGCGCCGTGCGTTGGGGTTCGTGGATGGGCCTCGCACTTCGCCGTTCGCAGGGAGATCGGGAGGCCGGGAGGGATTCTCGGGGGAGCTACTTTTTGTTCAGTACCCGTCGGTTGTCTGCTCAAGCCCGTCGCGCTCGCGCCGCGGAGACGAGAATCTCCCAGCGCGCGACGTGCTTGTCGATCTTCTTCGCATCGCACTCGAAGCAAAACGAGCGGCTCGGCTTGCCGAGCGTCGAGTAGCCGGTGCTGCCCGTGCACTTCGCGCAATGGATCAGCTGTGCCTTCCAGCCCGTGTGCGTCCACGGGGAGCGGTGTGGACCGACCGTGTCCGGGAGCGCGGCCGCCAGCTCGGCAAACTCCTCGAGCCTGAAGCGGCCCGTCTGGAGCCTGAGGTACACGAGCTTAGAGAGCTCGGCGAGCGGTCGTAATGATCCGTCCGCGACGCCAATGCCCCACATCGTGAAGCGCCGCAGCTCGCGCAGCGAGGGCGCACGTCATCCAGTCGTACTTATCAGGACCGACGTCACCTGATGGTTCGATCTCCGAGCTCGCGGGGAGGCCACCCTTCGGGAGAGCTACGCCGAGCGCCCAGCGCACCACGCAGTCCTCCCGCTTCCCATTCTCCCTGCGACGTCAGAGATCTCCCCGGTCGCAGAGGCTCAACGCACGGCGCCCGACGCCGAAGCGCCTAAAAAAGATTCTGCTGCGCGCTCGCCGCTGGCGGAGTGAACCCGAAATGCCGGTACGCCTGCGCCGTCGCCATGCGCCCGCGCGGGGTGCGCTGGAGGAAGCCGTTCTGCACGAGGAAGGGCTCGTACACCTCCTCGATCGTGCTCGCATCCTCGCCGCTCGCGGCGGCGATCGTCGAGATGCCGACCGGCCCGCCCTCGAACTTCTCGATGATCGTCTTGAGGATCACCGCGTCCATCTCGTCGAGCCCGTACTCGTCGACGTCGAGCTGCGCGAGCATCTTCTGCGCGACGTCCTTCGTGATCTTCCCGTTCGCCTTCACCTGCGCGTAGTCGCGGACGCGGCGGAGGAGCCGGTTCGCGACGCGCGGCGTGCCGCGCGAGCGGCGGGCGATCTCGTGCGCTCCCGCGTCGTCGATCTCGACGCCGATCACCTCGGACGAGCGGCGCACGATCGTCTCCAGCGCGTCGACGGGATAGAAGTTCAGCCGCTCGACGATCCCGAAGCGCGCGCGCATCGGCGCGGTCAGCATCCCGAAGCGCGTCGTCGCGCCGATCAGGGTGAACTTCTCGATCGGCATGGTGATCGTCTGCGCCTTCGGACCCTCGCTCAGGCGGATGTCGATCTTGTAGTCCTCCATCGCCGGATAGAGGAACTCCTCGATGATCGGCCGCAGGCGATGGATCTCGTCGATGAAGAGGATGTCCCCCTCGCGCATGTTCGTCAGCGTGCCGACGAGATCACCGGGCTTCTCGAGCGCGGGGCCCGAGGTCGTGCGGATGTTCACGCTCAGCTCGCGCGCGATCAGCTCCGCGAGCGTGGTCTTCCCGAGTCCCGGGGGCCCGAAGAAGAGCGTATGGTCGAGCGGCTCGCGCCGCGCGAGCGCGGCATCGATGTAGATCCGCAGGCTCTCCTTCA
>JABFXM010000420.1 GCA_013361745.1 Gemmatimonadaceae bacterium
GCAGACGCTCCAGGGGGAAGGGCTGTACCTCCAGCGCTGCGCGTCGTGCCACGGCACCGGCACCAGCCCCGCCACCTACGCGCGCGCCCTCTCCAAGCTTCCCCCCGAGATCGCGACGCTCGGCTGGCAGGCGGAGCGCAGCGACCAGCAGATCGCGACGGTGATCCGCAACGGGGTGCCGGGCACCGCGATGCCTCCGTCGCGCGACCTCTCGAGCGACGAGACGCGCGCGATCGTCGCCTACGTGCGCACGCTTCCGCTGCGCAACGGACACGCGATCGCGCAGACCACGCCGACCGGCTCCCTCGCCGATGCGCCGCGCACGGTGATGTCGCTCGTCGACCAGGCACTCAATGCTGCGCGCGACGGCCGCACGAGCGACGCCGGCGACAAGGCGTTCGACGCCTACCTCGCCTTCGAGCCCCTCGAGACGACGACGCGCGCCAAGAATCCCGGGCTCATCGCGGGGATGGAGCAGCACTTCGCCGAGTTCAAGGCGGCGGTGCGCGCGAACGACATGGAGGCGGCGACGCGGGCGCGCGACGCGATCGAGCTCGGGCTGCCAAGCGTGGTCGAGCTGACGAAGCCCGCGGCGAGCGGGTGGGGCGCGTTTCTCGAGAGCTTCCTCATCATCCTCCGTGAGGGATTCGAGGCGATCCTCGTCATCGGCGCGGTCGCCACGTTCCTGATCAAGACCGGACATCGGGAGCGGCTCCGCTCTCTCTGGGTCGGTGGCGCGCTCGCGCTCCTCGCCAGCGCGGTGACCGCGGTCATCCTCAGTACCGCGCTCTCGGCGGTGCCGGCGAGCCGCGAGATCATCGAGGGCGCGACGATGCTCGTCGCCGTCGCCGTGCTCTTCTCGGTGAGCTACTGGCTCATCTCGAAGGTCGAAGCGGCGAAGTGGCAGCAGTTCATCCGCGAGAAGGTGACGAGCGCGCTGCAGCACGGCGGCGGGAAGGCGCTCGCGCTCGTCGCGTTTCTCGCGGTGTATCGCGAGGGCGCGGAGACGGCGCTCTTCTACCAGGCGCTCTTCCGCGAGAGTGGCTCCGTCGCGCTCCCGCTGGGACTCGGCATCCTCGTCGGCTTCGCGGCGCTGGTCGTGATCTTCACGCTCTTCTACAAGTTCGGCGTGAAGATCCCGCTGCGTCCCTTCTTCACGGTGACGAGCGCGCTGCTCTACTACATGGCGTTTGTGTTCGCGGGGAAGGGGATCAAGGAGCTGCAGGAGGGGAACGCGATGTCGGTGACGCGCCTCCCCGGCTTCCCGACGGTGCAGGCGATGGGGATCTATCCGACGGTGGAGACGACGCTCGCGCAGCTGCTGCTCGTCGGGGCGTTCATCTTCGCGATCGTGAAGACCTTCTGGCCGTCGCGCTCCGTCGCGCTGCCGACGATCCCGCCCGGTTCGGCGCCGGCGACCGACGATCTGGTCGCGCGCGTGGCCGACCTCTCGGAGCAGAACGCACGGCTGCAGGCGAGGCTCGCGGCGCTCGAGGACTCGATCGACGAGCGCGGCGGTCGTCGTGGCGCGGTTCTCGCGCCCGGCGACGAGCACCGATGAACTTCAAGTTCTTCGCGCTCTTCGCCGATCCCCTCTGGGGGCCGATCCTGATCTTCAGTCTCCGCATCGTCGACGTCTCCCTCGACACGATGCGCGTGATCTTCCTCGTCCGCGGCAAGCGGACGATGGCCGCGCTGCTCGGCTTCGCGATGGCGCTGGTGTGGATCATCGCCGTCGGCAACGCGATGAAGCACCTCGACAGCATCTGGCACGTCCTCGGCTACGCGGCGGGCTTCGCGACCGGGAACGTCGTCGGCATCACGATCGACCGCGCCGTCGCCTTCGGGCTCACGCAGCTCCGCATCGTCTCGAAGCACGGCGGCGTCGAAATCGCGGAAGCGCTGCGCGACCGCGGCTACGGCGCGACCGAATTCACCGGCTACGGCCGCGACGGAAACGTCGAGATCGTGGAATCGGTGGTGCAGCGCGCCCACGTGAACGAGGCGCTCGCCATCGTCGAGCAGTTCGACCCGAACGCCTTCGTGACCGTGGAGGACCCGACGGTGCTGCGAGGCGGATCCGTGGTCTCGCGCGAGTGGCGCGTGCCGACCTTTCTCACGTTGAAGAAGAAGAGGCGATTCTGACGGCAGCGGTCGGGGGTCAGGGGTCAGGAGCGATCGGCCGACCCCCGGCCCCTGACCCCTGCGTCAACGACGCCAGGCTTGTACTCGAA
>JABFXM010000464.1 GCA_013361745.1 Gemmatimonadaceae bacterium
CAGACGGCCGGATTGGACGACGAGGCCATCGGCCGGCTGTTCGCCCTGCTCCGCGTGCGCTCCCCCGCCGAGCTCCGCGAGACGCTCGGTGTCGTGCCGCGCGCGCTCGAGGAGCGGATCGCCGAGATCGAGCAGTATCTCGATTTCACCCAGCGACTGGGGGTCGGCGAGTACGTGCAGCTCGATCTCACCATCGTGCGGGGGCTCGCCTACTACACGGGCATCGTCTTCGAGCTGTTCGACGCGAGGGGGGAATTTCGCGCGATCGCCGGCGGCGGACGGTACGACACGCTCCTCGCGTCGCTCGGCGGCGCGGACCTGCCGGCGTTAGGGTTCGGGATGGGCGACGTCGTGCTCGGCGAGCTGCTCCGCGCGCGCGGGCTGATGCGGGTCAGCGCGAAGGCGATCGACGTCTGGGTCGCCGGCGGGGAGCGCACGGTGGACTTGCAGAAGGTGATGTCGCTCGCGACGGCGTTGCGCGCGGAAGGACTGGCGGTGGAGTACTCGCTCAAGCCGCAGCAGATCGCCAAACAGTTCAGGGCCGCGTCGACCGCGGGGGCGAAGCGTGCGGTGGTCGTACCGCTCGCGACCGACGCGGTGGGCGGGACGGAGTACACGTTTCGGAATCTCGACTCCGGCGAGCAGACGAAGTATCCGGACGCGGACGCGGTGGTGCGCGCGCTCGCCGCGACACGTGGCGCGCGCTGACGAACGAGGATCGGAAACATGGCGGACGAGAAGAAGCTGACCACCCGCGCGGAAGACTTCAGCGCCTGGTACAACGAGCTGGTGCTGCGCGCCGAGCTCGCGGACTACGCGCCGGTGCGCGGCTGCATGGTCATCCGGCCTAACGGTTACGGGATCTGGGAGCGGATGCAGCAGACGCTCGACCAGATGTTCAAGGACACCGGCCACAAGAACGCGTACTTCCCGCTCTTCATTCCGCAGAGCTTCCTCCAGAAGGAGGCGCAGCACGTCGAGGGCTTCGCGCCCGAGACGGCGGTCGTCACGCATGGCGGGGGCAAGGAGCTCGAGGAGCCGCTCATCGTCCGCCCGACGAGCGAGACGATCATCTACTCGATGTTCGCGAAGTGGGTGCAGAGCTATCGCGATCTCCCCGTCCTCATGAACCAGTGGGCGAACGTCGTCCGCTGGGAGATGCGGACGCGCCTCTTCCTGCGCACCCTCGAGTTCCTCTGGCAGGAGGGACACACCGCGCACGCCTCGCACGACGAGGCGGAGGAGGAGACGCGGAAGATGCTCGGCGTCTACCGCGACTTCATGGAAGGCTGGATGGCGATGCCCGTCGTCACCGGCCAGAAGACCGAGAGCGAGAAGTTCGCGGGCGCACTGCGCACGTACTCGTGCGAGGCGATGATGCAGGACAACAAGGCCCTGCAGGCGGGCACCTCGCACAACCTCGGGCAGAACTTCGCGAAGGCCTTCGACCTCAAGTTCCAGAGCGAGTCTGGCGCGATGGAGTACGCCTGGAACACGAGCTGGGGCGTCTCGACGCGGATGGTCGGTGGTCTCGTGATGACGCACTCCGACGACAAGGGGCTCGTCTGTCCCCCGCGCCTCGCGCCCCTCGAGCTGGTGATCGTGCCGATCTACCGAACCGACGAGGAGCGCTCCCGTGTTCTGGAGGGCGCGAATCGTCTCAAGCGCTCCCTCGACGACTGGGAGCGCCGCGCCCCCGGTCGCATGCGCGGCGAGAACGACGCGCGCGACGGGATGAAGCCGGGCGCCAAGTACTATCACTGGGAGCTCCGCGGAGTCCCGCTCCGCATGGAGCTCGGCCCTCGCGACATCGAGAAGGGGCAGTGCGTCATCGTGCGTCGCGACACCGGCGAGAAGGCGAGCGTGAACCTTCTCGCGATCGGCGAGGAGGTACACGAGCGGCTCATCGTCATGCAGGACGACATGCTCATCGCCGCGCGCGAGCGTCGCGAGAAGCACTCCGTCCGCCACGCGATCTCCTACGACGACTTCAAGTCGCTCATGGACGGAGAGGGCGCGTTCGTCTACGCGGGCTGGTGCGGGAGTGCCGAGTGCGAGGCGAAGGTGAAGGAGGAGACGAAGGCGACGATCCGTTGTCTTCCCGACGAGGAGTTCCGTTCGGCCGACACCCCGACGAAGTGCCTCCGCTGCGGGAAGGCGTCGACGGAGGAGGCGCTGTGGGCGAGGGCCTACTGACCTCGCACCGCGACGCCGCGCCGCGCGCCGAGGCGGGCTTCGTCCGTCGCGACGGCTGGCTGCACGCCGACGCCGTCGCGCTCGCGGACATCGCAGGCTTTGCCGGCACGCCGGCATACGTGTACAGCGCGTCCGTCGTCCGCGCGCAGTACGCGCGACTCGACGCCGCGCTCGAGGGCGTCCCGCATCGCCTTCACTACAGCGTGAAGGCGAACGGAAACCTCGCGCTGCTCGCCCTTCTGCGCGAGCTCGGCGCGGGGGTGGACATCGTGTCCGCTGGCGAGCTCTATCGCGCGCAACGCGCCGGCTTCGGCGGTCGCGACGTCGTCTTCAGTGGCGTCGGCAAGACCGTCACTGAGCTCGAGCAGGCAGTCGCGGCCGACGTGAAGCTGGTGAATGTCGAGTCGGAAGCCGAGCTGCGACTCCTCGCCGACGTCGCGCGCCGCGTCGGGCGTGTCGTTCCCGTCGCGCTCCGGGTGAATCCCGAGGTCGAGGTCGAGACGGCGCACCACTACACGCGCACCGGCGCGCGCGGCGACAAGTTCGGCATCCCCTACGACGAAGCGCGTGAGGTCGCGCGTCTCGCGTCGTCGCTCGAGGGCATCAGGCTCGCCGGTCTCGACATGCACATCGGCTCGCAGCTCACGCGCATCGAGCCGTACGCCGACGGCCTCGCGCGGCTGCTGGAGCTGCGCGCGAACATCGATGCCGACGGTGGCGGCGAGGGACTTCGCTACCTCGACATCGGTGGTGGGCTCGGCGTCACCTATGACGCCGAGTCGGAGGCCGACCTCGATGCCTTTGCGCGCATCGTCGTTCCCGCGGCGAAGGCGAGTGGTCTCGAGCTCGTGATGGAGCCGGGACGCTTCCTCGTCGGAAACGCGGGGGTGCTGCTGACGCGCGTGCTGTACCGGAAGCGCAGTGGCGGAAAGGACTACGTCATCACCGACGCCGGGATGACCGAGCTGCTGCGTCCGTCGCACTACAACGCGTTCCACCGAATCGAGCCCATCGGTCCGGCCGGCGAGGCGGGCGTCGTCGACGTCGTCGGACCGGTGTGCGAGAGCGGCGACTTCTTCGCCCGCGACCGCTCGCTCGGCGACGTCGAGCCTGGCGACCTGCTCGCGATCAGCTCCGCCGGCGCCTACGGCGCGGTGATGTCGTCGCAGTACAACGCCCGGCCGCGCGTTCCCGAGATTCTCGTGGACGGCGAGCGTGTGGCGCTGGCCCGCGAGCGTGAATCGTTCGAGGACCTCGTGCGGCACGAGAACGCGACTCCGGAATGGAGGACTCTCTGATGCTCGTTGGCCTGATGGCGGACAGCCACGACCGGCTCCCCGCGATCGCGGAGCTGGTGAAGCGCATGCAGGAGAAGGGAGCCGAGTTCATTCTCCACGCCGGCGACTACTGCTCGCCCTTCGCGCTGCAGCCGTTCTTCGACGCGCAGATGCCGCTGAGCGGCGTCTTCGGACGGAATGACGGTGATCGCGAGGGTATCCGCGCGAAGGCGCAGCAGGGGATGGGCGTCGAACTGTACGAGTCGCCGCACAGCTTCGACGTGGGCGGCAAGCGCATCCTCATCGTGCACGACATCGGCGACGTGAACGACCGCTCGATCGAGGGCCACGCGCTCGTCCTGCACGGATGTTCGCACCAGCGCTCCGAGGAGCGGCGAGGCAACGTCGTCATCGTCAATCCGGGCGAGGCTTGCGGCTGGCTGAGCGGCAAGCCCTCCGCCGCGGTGCTCGACCTCGACGCGCTGCGCGTCGAGTGGATCACCCTCGAAGGGCCGCAATGGTCCACCTGACCACGCGCTGCCCGACGCACACTCTTCGTTGAAACCGATGGCCTCGCGCATCCTCATCATCGACTACGGCTCGCAGTACACGCAGCTCATCGCGCGTCGCGTCCGCGAGGCCCGCGTCTACTCCGAGATCCATCCGCCGACACGCACTGTTGAATGGGTGCGCCAGTGGAAGCCGACGGGAATCATCCTCAGCGGCGGTCCCTGCTCGGTCTACGGCGAGAATGTTCCCACCGCGCAGAAGGAGCTGCTCGAGATCGCGCCGGTGCTCGGCGTGTGCTACGGGATGCAGCTCATCGCGCACATCGAGGGCGGCGCGGTCGAGCGCGCGGGGCGCCGCGAGTACGGCCGCGCCGAGGTGGAGCTGACGGAGCACGCGGGTGTCTTCGCCGGGATGGGCTCGCAGCCGATCACCGCGTGGATGAGCCATGGCGACCATGTCGAGCGGCCGCCGCGCGGCTATGTCGTCACGGCGCGCAGCGCGAACACGCCGGTCGCGGCGATGCGCCACGAGACGAAGCCGATCCACGCGGTGCAGTTCCACCCGGAGGTCGCGCACACCCCGCGCGGTGGTGAGATCATCTCGAACTTCCTCTTCGAGATCTGCGGCGCCGAGCCCTCGTGGACCCCTGGCGCCTTCATCGAGGACGAGGTGCGCAAGATCCGCGAGCTCGTCGGAGCCAAGCGCGTGATCTGCGGTCTGTCGGGCGGCGTCGACTCGAGCGTCGCCGCGGCGCTCGTCCATCGCGCGATCGGCGATCAGCTCACCTGCGTCTTCGTCGACACGGGATTGCTGCGCCTCGGTGAGCGCGAGCAGGTGGAGCGGACCTTCCGCGCGAACCTCGGCATCCATCTCGTCACGGTCGACGCGGCCGATCGCTTCCTCGGCGCGTTGAAGCAGGTCGAAGATCCGGAGAAGAAGCGTCGCGCGATCGGCCACACCTTCATCGACGTCTTCGAGGACGCGACGAGCGAGCACGCGAAGGGCGCCGAGTTCCTCGTGCAGGGGACGCTCTACCCCGACGTGATCGAGTCCGCCTCACCGACCGGTGGCCCGTCGGTGACGATCAAGACGCACCACAACGTCGGCGGTCTGAAGCCCGACATGAAGTTCAAGCTCATCGAGCCGCTGCGTGAGCTGTTCAAGGACGAGGTGCGCAACGTCGGCCGCGAGCTGGGGCTGCCGGAGGAGATGGTGGGCCGGCACCCGTTCCCCGGTCAGGGCCTCGCGATTCGCATCCTCAGCGACGTGAGCCGGGACAAGCTCGACGTCCTCCGCAAGGCGGACTCCATCTACCTCGAGGAGATTCGCTCCGCCGGATTGTACGACGACATCTGGCAGGCGTTCGCGGTACTGCTGCCCGTGCGCAGCGTCGGCGTCATGGGCGACGAGCGCACCTACGACAACGTCGTCGCCCTCCGCGCGGTCACGTCCGTGGATGGGATGACCGCCGACTGGTACCACTTCCCGCACGACGTGATGGGCGTGATCTCCAACCGCATCATCAACGAGGTGGACGGCGTGAACCGCGTCGTCTACGACGTCAGCTCGAAGCCGCCGGCGACCATCGGCCCCCCCCCCTGACCCCTTACCTCCGACCCCTTCAATTCAGACTCCTTTTTCCTCGAGCAGCTTCAGGAACTGGACGTTCTCCGTCAGGCCGAGCAGTCGCTGCGGGACGTCGGACTCCTTGCTGAACTGCGCGATCTTGCCGAGCACGGGCAGGTACTGGTTCGAGACCTCGAGCGGCGGCGCGACGATGAGGAAGAAGAAGTTCACCGGCTTCTCGTCGATCGCCTTGAAGTCGACGCCGCTCGCCTTCCGCCCGAAGGCGACGCGCAGCTTGTTCACGACCAGCGAGCGGCAGTGCGGGATCGCGATCCCGCGCCCGATCCCCGTCGAGCCGAGGTTCTCACGGCGCTTCAGCATCTTGAAGAGCATCCCCTCGCTCTTCTCGTCGAGCTTCAGCAGCCCGATGAGCTCCTTGAGAACCTCGTCCTTGGTCGTCCCCTCCAGATCCAGCTTGATGGCGTCTTCCGAGAAGAACTCGCGCAATTCCATCTATCGAAGTTTCCTGTTTGGTCGAGCGGGAGCGTGGCGGTGGTCACACGATCGTGGAATCTTACCCGAGCGCCTGAACAGTGTCAAACCCTTAGGTTGCACGCATTTCCGCGATCCGGTAACTTCGAGTATGCCGCGTCGCGCCTTCCCGTTCCCGCTCGCGCCCGAGGTGCCGCTCTACCTCGCGCCCATGGCCGGAGTCTCCGAGTCGCCCTTCCGGCGCCTTTGCCGCGCGCATGGCGCCGACGTCGTCGTCACGGAGTTCCTCTCCGCCGAGGGAATCCGTCGCGAGAACGAGGCGACGATCTCGAAGCTGCGCTTCGAGGCGAGCGAGCGTCCGATTGGCGTGCAGATCTTCGGCGCCGACCCGCAGGCGATGGGAGAGGCCGCGGCCTTCGTCACCGACGTCTTCCAGCCCGAGTTCATCGACATCAACTTCGGCTGCCCGGTCAAGAAGGTCGTCAAGCGCAACGGCGGCTCGGGATGCCTCAAGGATCTCGGCCTCGTGCAGGAGGTCATCCGCGCCGTGGCGCGCGCGACGAGCCTCCCCGTCACGGTGAAGATCCGCAGCGGCTGGAGCGAGGAGATGCGCGATCCGGTCACGATCGCGCTGCGCTGCCAGGATGCCGGAGCGCGCATGCTGACCCTGCACCCGCGCACGCGCTCGCAGATGTACAGCGGCAATGCGCGCTGGGAGGAGATCGCCGCCGTCACGCAGGCGCTCGACATCCCGGTGCTCGGCAACGGCGACATCAAGACTCCGGCGGACGCGATCCGCATGCATCGCGAGACCGGCTGCACGGGCATCATGATCGCGCGGGGCTCCTTCGGCCAGCCGTGGATCTTCGCGCAGACCCGCGCGATGCTCGAGGGGAAGCCGGTCCCGCCCGACCCGACGGTCGAGGAGCGCTTTCGCATCGCGCTGGAGCACGCGCGGATGGCCGATGCCTACGAGCCCGACCGCCGCGGCGCGGCGATCGAGTTTCGCAAGCACCTCGGCTGGTACGCGAAGGGACTTCCCGGCTCGGCGGAGCTTCGCAAGAAGCTCCACGCGGTCACCTCGCTCGGCGAGGTCGAGGGAATCTTCGCCGACTATCTCGCGCACGGCGAACGCTACGCCGACACGCAGCGCGATCCCGAGCGCGACCTCGAGGTCGCCGAAGCGTGATCCGCGATCGCGTGCGCGACCTGCTCGGCAAGGTCGCGGACGGAACCCTCCGCATCGACGACGCGCTGGACCGGCTCGCACACGCGCCGGTCGAGGAGCTCCCGTACGCGTCGATCGACCACCATCGCGCGCTGCGCCAGGGCTTCCCGGAAGTGATCTACGCGCCGGGGAAGACGGTCGAGCAGACAGTCGGGATCGCGGAGCGCATCGCCCAGCGCGGGGACGGGTTTCTCGTCACGCGCACGGACGACGCGACGCGTGAGGCACTGCGCGCGCGCTTCCCCTCCGTCGAGCTCAATGCGCTCGGCCGCACCGCGTGGCTCGCCCCCGACCAATCGGCGCCGCGCGGCGTCGGCGACGTCCTCGTCGTCACCGCGGGCACGAGCGATCTCCCCGTCGCCGAGGAGGCCGCGGTGACCGCGACGGCGATGGGGAACACCGTCAAACGTCTGACCGATGTCGGCGTCGCGGGAATCCATCGCCTCCTCGCCCGCGCGTCCGAGCTGCATACGGCGCGGGTGGTGATCGTCGTCGCGGGGATGGACGGCGCGCTGCCCAGCGTCGTCGGCGGACTGACGCGCGTGCCGGTGATCGCCGTCCCGACGAGCGTCGGCTACGGCGCGAGCTTCGGTGGGATCGCGGCGCTGCTCTCGATGCTCTCGAGCTGCGCCGCCGGCGTCACCGTGGTGAACATCGACAACGGTTTCGGGGCCGCGGTCGCCGCATCGCGGATCACGCACGACTGACGCGGCGATGCCCGGGCGGCCATCGCCCGGTGCCCCGGCGCTGCGGGTGGTGAGCGACGTGCCGGCCCAGCGGCCGAAGCACCCGGTGTTCGCGTCGCTGTCGATCGGCGCCGCATGGCTCGTGGCCGCCGGCGCGCTCTACGCACTTCGGCATGGCCCGGCGATGCCGGCGTGGGTCTCACTTCTCGCGGCGGCGACCAACGCGATCGCGCTCGCCGTCGGTTGGCTCGCTTCGGCGCGCAGGCTTCCGCGCCGGTTGTACGACACGTTCATCCCGTCGCTCCTGGTCGCGTCGGCGCCGCTCTTCCTGCTGATCGAGCTCACCGGTGGCCTGCGCTCACCCGCGGTGCTCGTCCCCGGGTTCGTCGCGCTGGGGGTGGCGTGGCGCGGAGACCTGAAGCGCGGCGCCGCCGTCGCCGGCGCATGGGCGGCGGTGCTCGTCCTCGCTGGTGCGGCACTGCACCATCGCACCGAGAATGCGTGGCTGCTCTCCGTCGTGTTCACGATCTTCTCGCTCGCGCTCATTCCCGTCGTCTACGCGCGCCAGGCCGTAGCCGCGGAGACGAAGGAGCGCCAGCGTCTCGCGCGAGGCGAGGGCTATCTCGCCGAGCGTCGCTTGACGC
>JABFXM010000009.1 GCA_013361745.1 Gemmatimonadaceae bacterium
GGGGGGTCCGGGGCGAGCGCAAGGAGCTCACGGGCGGCCGAGCGCGCCCCGTCGCCGTCCCCGAGGTCGCTGCGCACGCGGGGGAGCATGAGCCACGCATCGGGATCGACCGGCTCCGCCACGACGAGCACGAAAAGGAGGCGCTCGGCGGTCGCGAGATCGCCGTCGTCGATGGCCTCGAGAACCTGGTCGCGCGGATCCGTCATGCGTCGCGGCAGAAAGGCTGAAGCTGCGGGAAGGGCGCCGGCGAAGCAGAAGCGGCGGCAACCGGTCTTCCGGCGCCGCCGCTTCTGCTTTGCGTTCAGTGGACCCGCGGGGTACTGCCCCCCGGTCCGAGCATAGATCTACCGACGCGTCTACGTGTGTAGCTCACCGATTGAGGTCTCCAGTCGCTGGCCGGTGAGCAGCCCACTCCTGGACGAGTTCTCTAGAGTCTCATCCGCCGGCGGAGAACGCGCCCTTGGACCAGCCCGGATTTTCGATACTCACGTGCCGCCCCGGGCGGGCTGCCTCGTGAGCACTGCCGGCGTAACTAGAAGTTACGCGGCGAGCGCCAGGTTATCGTTGGCGTTTGAAAGTCACCCGAGGGATTTACCAGGACTCAGGAAGCCTGGACACGCGACGCCGATGCCACCATACCCGTCGAATCTGTGTCGGGCCCGTTGGTCGATCGGTGCACGAAATATAGCCCCGAGACCCCTCGTTTTCAACCCGCGGAGGCGTCGATTTTCCGGGTCAGCTTTGTGACGTTCTCCCATGGACGGGAGCGGCCGCGACCTTCACCTGGTCGCGCCCGCCGGCCTTCGCCTCGTACAGCGCCCGGTCGGCCGCGGGAAAGAGGGCGTCCCGGAGCGCGGTGCTCTCCGGATATCCCGCGACGCCGAAGCTGGCGGTGACCGTGATCGAGCGATCGCCATGCTTCACCGGCTTCGCCGCGATCGCCCGCCGCACGCGCTCGGCGACCTCCTGCGCCCGGTCCACGCTCGTCTCGGGGAGCAGGATGGCGATCTCCTCTCCGCCGTAGCGCGCGCAGACATCCTCCGCCCGGAGACAATCCAGGAAGACGCGCGCGACCGCCTTCAGCACCGCGTCCCCCGCCTCGTGGCCGTACGTGTCGTTCACCCGCTTGAAGTGGTCGACGTCCGCGACGACGAGGGAGGCCGGCGTGCCGTGCGCGAGCGAATCGCTCACGATCCGCTGCAGCTGCTCGTCGAAGTGACGGCGGTTGCTCAACCCGGTGAGCGGATCGGTGCGCGCCTTGCGCCACTCCTCCTCGATCTCCCACGCCGTCTCCAGCGATCGTGCCGCGATGACGCCGAGGAGGTTGACGTTCTCCACCTCGCGGCGGGTGACCGCGTCCGGCTGATCCGCTTCGATCACGATCGCGCCGATGACGCCGAGCTCCGCGCGTGCGAGCGGAACGACGGCGAGCCCGCCAAGCTCGCGCTTCCCTTCCTCGCCCGAGTAGATCACCGCGCCGCGCAGGACGCGCGCGTCCTCCTTGTGCAGCAGCTTCCGCATCGCGCACTGCTCGGCGACGACCGAATCACCGCCGATCGCGAGCCCGGGGGCCAGTGTGTGCCCGCGCGAGACCGCCATCACGGTCCCGGTCTCGTGCTCGGGGTCCCAGCGGATGAGCGCCGACCGCTGCGCGGACGTGACCTCGATCGCCGTCTGACAGATCGCGATGCCTAACGCGTCGGTGGTCTTCGCCGCCTGGAGCCGCTCGGCGGCCTTCACGAGCGCGGGCGTCGACAGGAGGTGACGGCTCGCCTCGCGGCGCAGGTCGAGGAGATCGAGGAGGACCGCGGCGTGGGCGGCGTGGCGCGCCGCCCAGCGCTTCGCGCCGTCCGGCGTGTGCGTCAGCCCGGCGCGCGAGGAGATGCTGAGCGCGCCGTGCACCCGGTTCCCGTCACGCACCGGCGCGACGACGAAGTACGCGACGCCCTCGTCGGCGACCGCCTGCACCTGGCCGCTCTCCGCCGCCCAGCGAACGAGCGGGCCCCACGGCTCACGCTCGAAGTACCGCGGCGCCGACGCGCCTTCGGTGGACCACGCGGCGGCGCGCTGCGTCTGGCGTGCCTCGTTGAAGCGCCAGAAGATCACCTCGTCGGCACCGATCGTATCGCGGACGTCGCGCAGATAACGGTCGAGGGCATCGATGTGGCGCAGCCCTTCGGCGGTCTGGAACTGCGCCTGACGCTCGCTCTTCAGATCTCCCGGCGAGG
>JABFXM010000070.1 GCA_013361745.1 Gemmatimonadaceae bacterium
TCGGCGAGCGCGATGAGCGCACGCTCGTGCGCGAGCACGGAGTCCATCCCGATCCCCTCGAGGAACTCCACCGCGGCGCCGAGTCCGACCGCGTCGGCGACGTTGGGCGTTCCCGCCTCGAACTTGTGCGGCAGGACGTTCCAGCTCGTCTCCTCGTCCCCGACGACCTCGATCATGTCGCCCCCCATCTGATAGGGCGGCATCGCCTCGAGGATCGCGCGGTTGCCGAGCAGCGCCCCGATCCCCATCGGGCCGCACATCTTGTGGCCGCTGAAGGCGTAGAAGTCGACGCCGAGGCTGTCGAAGGCGATGGGGATGTGCGGCGCACCCTGCGCCCCGTCGCAGACGACCAGCGCGTCGCTCCGCTCGCGCACGAGCCGCGCGATCTCCCGCACCGGGTTCACCGTCCCCAGCGCGTTCGAGACGTGCGGGAAGGCGACGACGCGCGTGCGCGGGCCGAGCATCGCGCCCAGCGCGTCGAGATCGACGCGGCCGTCGATCGTGAGCGGCGCGATCCGGAACCGCGCCCCCTTCTCCCGCGCCAGCTGCTGCCAGGGGACGAAGTTGGCGTGGTGGTCCATCGCCGTGACGACGATCTCGTCGCCCGACGTCACCGCCACGCGTCCCCACGCGGTCGCGACGAGGTTGAGCGACTCGGTCGTGCCGCGCGTGAAGATCAGGCAGTCCGCGTCGGCGAGCCCGACGAAGCGCGCCACCTTCGCCCGCGCCTCGTGATAGCGATCCGTCGCCCGCACGCTCAGCGCGTACGCACCACGGTGCGGGTTCGCGTTGTCACGCTCG
Source organism: Gemmatimonadaceae bacterium (assembly GCA_013361745.1). GTDB lineage: Bacteria > Gemmatimonadota > Gemmatimonadetes > Gemmatimonadales > Gemmatimonadaceae > JABFXC01. The sequence continues at coordinate 802 of JABFXM010000070.1, forward strand.
TAGTACGCGCGCATCGCGTCGAGCACCACGCGCGGCTTCTGCGTCGTCGCCGCGGAGTCGAGGTAGTGCAGCGCCGGGTTCGCCGCGAGGAGAGGGAACTCCGCGCGCAGCGAGCGCGGCGTGAACGGCCGCGCCTCCTCTCTCGTCCCGACTCGTGTGCTCACGGCAGCCTCCCGCCCACGTACACCTCGCCGTCCTCGACTCGAACTTCGTAGCGCGGCAGCGGCTCCTCCGCGGGTCCGCGCTTCACCGCGCCCGTGCGGTAATCGAAGCGCGCGCCGTGCCAGACGCACTCGATCGTCCCGTCCGCGCACAGCTCCCCCGCCGAGAGGGCGAACCCCTGGTGCGGGCACTCATCCGACACCGCGCGCAGCTCACCGCTCGTGTTCACCAGACACACCCGCTCGCCCCCCGGCGTGACGACGCCGAGCATCGTCCCCTCCTCGACGTCGCGCACCGCCGCGACGCGGACGAAGCCGGCGGGCGCGGTGTCCGTCATTCGGTGCTCACCGTCGCCGCTTCGGCGGGTCCCTCGTTGAGCGCGGCATGCATGGCGTGCCAGCCAAGGCTGGCGCATTTCACACGCGCCGGGAAGCGCGCCACGCCGGCGAGCGCGACGAGCTTGCCTAACGCCGAACGCGATTCCTCGTCCACCGGCTTCCCCGTCACGAGGTCGTGAAAGCGCCCGAACAGCTGCTCCGCCTCGGCGCGCGTCTTCCCCTTGACCATCGTCGTCATCAGCGACGCCGACGCCTGCGAGATCGCGCACCCCTTGCCGACGAACCGCACCTCGGCGACGCGATCGCCGTCGAGCGCCAGCCAGACCCGGACCGTGTCGCCGCACATCGGGTTGCGCCCGTCGGCGACGCGATCGACCGTCGGTGGCTCCCCATAGTTTCGCGGCGAGCGGCTGTGGTCGAGGATCAGGCTCTGATAGAGATCGCCGAGGTCGGGCATGTCGCTCTCGCTCGCGCGGCGCGCGTCGCTCGCTACGCGGCGGCGTTCGCGCCGGTGAATCGCGCCAGCGTCAGCTCCTCGAGGCTCGCGCGCACCGGCTCGAGCTCGATCTGCTCCAGCACGTCGGCGGCGAAGGCGTACGTCAGGAGCTGCCGCGCTCGCAGCGCGCTCACCCCGCGGCTCTTCATGTAGAAGAGCGAGGTGTTGTCGATGCGCCCGACCGTCGCACCGTGCGTGCACTTCACGTCGTCGGCGAAGATCTCGAGCTGCGGCTTCGTGTCGATCACCGCGCGCGGCGAGAGGAGCAGGGTGTGGTTCTCCTGCTTCCCGTCCGTCTTCTGCGCCTCGGGGTGGACGTACACCTTCCCGTTGAAGACGCCGTGCGCCGTGTCGTCGAGCACCCCGCGGTAGACCTCGCGGCTGTAGCAGTTCTCCTTCTGGTGCTCGATGCGTGTCTGGTGATCGACGTGCTGCGTCCCGTCGGCCATGTAGAGGCCGTTCAGCGTCGCGCCGCACCCCTCGCCGCCGAGGATCGTCCAGACGTTCGTGCGCGAGAGGGCGGCGCCCGTCGCGAAGGAAAAGGAGACGAAGTGCGAGTCGCGCCCCTGCCGCGCGTCGATCGTCCCGACGTGATACGCGCGCGGGCTCTCGCGCTGGATCTTCAGGTGCGTGACGCTCGCGCCGTCGGCGAGGGAGACCTCGGTGACGGCGTTGGTGAAGTACACCGCCTCGCCCGTCGCCACGTAGCTCTCGAGCACCGTCGCCTTCGAGTTGCGCTCGGCGACGATCAGCACCCGCGGGTGTGACGCGCCCTTCGCCGCGGCGGCGTCGGCGATGAAGAGCAGGTGGATCGGCGCCGTCGCGACCGCGTCCTTCCCGAGATGGATCACCGCGCCGTCGGCGAAGAGGGCCGTGTTCAGCGCGATGAAGGCGTTCTGCTCGACGTCGCAGATGGAGCCGAGGGCGTCGCGGAGAACGTCGTCCATCTCCTCGCGCGCCTGCTCGAGCGGCATGACGCGCACGCCGGCGCTCGCGAGGCCGGCGGTGGAGAGCTCGCCGTCGTAGCGCCCGTTGACGAAGACGAGCGTCGTCCAGCCGTCCTGGCCGAAGGTGTACGGCGCGATCGACGCGCGCGTGACCTCGCCGCCCGGCTCGCTGATCGCGCGGACGTCCAGCTCGGCGATGGGCGCGGCGCTCGTGTACTTCCAGTCCTCGTCGCGCGTGGTCGGGAAGCCGACCGCGGCGAAGCGCTCCGCGCCGCGCGCCCGGAGGTCGCGCAGCCAGCGCGGCTCGCCGTCGCGCTCCGTGGCCGCCCGGACGTCGTCGAGGAAGGCGGTCGTGGTCACGCCGCGGCTCCCTGCGGTCCGGTCACCCAGTCGTAGCCCTTCGCCTCGAGCTCCAGCGCCAGCTCCTTCCCCCCCGACTTCACGATGCGCCCGTTGGCGAGCACGTGGACGAAGTCGGGGACGATGTAGTTGAGCAGCCGCTGGTAGTGCGTGACGACGATGGTCGAGCGGTCGGGACGACGCAGCGCGTTCACTCCGTTCGCGACGACGCGCAACGCGTCGATGTCGAGCCCCGAGTCCGTCTCGTCGAGGATCGCCAGCTTCGGCTCGAGCACCGCCATCTGCAGGATCTCGTTGCGCTTCTTCTCGCCGCCGGAGAAGCCCGTGTTCACCGAGCGGTTGAGCATGACGTCGTTCATCTCGACCATCTTGAGCTTCTGCTCCATGATGTCGAGGAAGTCCATCGGATCGACCTCCTCCTCGCCGCGCGCCTTGCGGATCTCGTTGTACGCGGTGCGGAGAAAGTACGCGTTCGAGACGCCGGGAATCTCGACCGGATACTGGAAGGCGAGGAAGACGCCCTTCTGCGCGCGCACCTCCGGATCCATCTCGAGCAGATCCTCGCCGTCGAACTCGACGGAGCCGCCGGTGACGGTGTACGCCGGATGCCCCGCGAGCACCTGCGCCAGCGTGCTCTTCCCGGAACCGTTAGGCCCCATCACGGCATGCACCTCGCCGGCGTTGACCGTGAGGTCGATGCCCTTGAGGATCTCTTTATCGCTTACGGTGGCGCGGAGTCCCTGGATTTTCAGCATTCGTGGTTCGTCGTGGTGCGGGCTGGAGGCAGGAAGCTGAAAGCTGTGAGCGACTGCGTCGACTGCAGTTGCCGTCGTTGCTACCAGCCTCCTGCTTTCAGCCTCCGGCGGAGTGATGCGAGAATGGTCGAGAACTCGGAGCAGCGAGAGCTACCCAACCGAGCCTTCGAGAGTAATGCCGAGCAGCTGCTGCGCCTCGAGCGCGAACTCCATCGGCAGCTCCTTGAAGACTTCCTTGCAGAAGCCGCTGACGATCATCGACACGGCCTGCTCGGCGCTCATCCCGCGCTGCTTGAGGTAGAAGATCTGGTCCTCGCCGATCTTCGACGTGCTCGCCTCGTGCTCGATCGTCGCCGTGTTGTTGCCGACCTCGATGTACGGGAAGGTGTGCGCGCCGCAGCGGTTGCCGACGAGCATCGAGTCGCACTGGGTGTAGTTGCGCGCGTTCTCCGCCTTCGGCAGCACCTTCACGAGGCCGCGGTAGGAGTTGTTCCCCTTGCCCGCGCTGATCCCCTTCGAGACGATCGTGCTCTTCGTGTTGCGGCCCATGTGGATCATCTTCGTCCCCGTGTCCGCCTGCTGGTGGTTGTTCACCACCGCCACGCTGTAGAACTCGCCCGTCGAGTCGTCGCCCTGGAGGATGACGCTCGGATACTTCCAGGTGATCGCGCTCCCCGTCTCGACCTGCGTCCACGAGATCTTGCTCCGCGCGCCGGCGCACTTGCCGCGCTTCGTCACGAAGTTGTAGATCCCGCCCTTTCCTTCCTCGTCGCCGGCGTACCAGTTCTGCACCGTGCTGTACTTCACCGACGCGTCCTCGAGCGCGACCAGCTCGACCACCGCCGCGTGCAGCTGGTTGGTCGAGCGCTTCGGCGCCGTGCACCCCTCGAGGTACGAGACGTACGCGCCCTCGTCGGCGACGATGAGCGTCCGCTCGAACTGGCCGGTGTCGGCGGCGTTGATGCGGAAGTACGTCGACAGCTCCATCGGGCAGCGGACCCCCTTCGGCACGTACACGAAGGAGCCGTCGCTGAACACCGCGGCGTTGAGCGCGGCGAAGAAGTTGTCGCTGTAGGGGACGACGGAGCCGAGGTACTTCTGCACCAGCTCGGGATGCTCGCGCACCGCTTCGCCGAAGCTCATGAAGATGATCCCGTGCTTCGCCAGCTCCTCCTTGTACGTCGTCCCGACCGACACCGAGTCGAAGACGGCATCCACCGCGACGCCGGCGAGCAGCTTCTGCTCGTGGAGCGGGATGCCGAGCTTGTCGTAGGTCTCGCGGATCTTCGGGTCGACTTCGTCCAGGCTGCCTAACGGCTTCGCCGACTTCGGCGCCGAGTAGTAGACGATGTCCTGGTAGTCGATCTTCGAGTAGCCGACGTTCGCCCAGTGCGGCTCGGCCATCTGCTGCCAGCGACGGAACGCCTTGAGCCGCCACTCGAGCAGCCACTCCGGCTCGTTCTTCTTCGACGAGATGAGGCGCACCGTCGCTTCGCTCAGCCCGCGCGGGATCGCGTCCGCCTCGATGTCGGTGACGAACCCCGCCTGATACTCGCGGTTGATGAGGGTGTCGATCGACGCGCCCATTGGACTCCTTGCTCGGCTCGGGACTGCTCGTCTAACTGATTGCTCGTCTTGCGGTTGCGGCGCCAGTATCGCTCGCGCGCGGCGCTGCGGCCACCAACGCCTATAAAACTAGTCCCTTTTCCCCGGATTTCAACGAAACGTCGTCCACAGTGGTTCCACCTTTGCTCACCTTTGTGACCGCCACCGCTGTGGGGGCGTCCCTCCCGTGGCGATCATCGAGCTCTGGCGCGCTTCGCGCGTCCATCGCGAGCGTCCCGCACCACCACATGCCCTACCTCGAGTACGATCACACGACGCGCGCCCTCGGCCCCGGCGTCCTCTCCATCGGGAGCGGCACCGAGGCCTCCTGGCGCATCGTCGGCCGTGATCTGATGCCGCTCCACGCCATCATCACGCTGCAGAAGGACGGGCGCGCCCACGTGGAGCCGGGCACCCCCGCGGCGGCGATCCACGTCAACGGCGTCGAGCTGGCCGAGGGGCGCGCCTTCCTCAACTTTGGCGACGTCCTCCAGATCGGCACAGCGCGCTTCAACTACCGGCAGTTCGCGACCGACGAGAACACCGGCCAGCGCCCGGGCTACCTGCACGATACTCGCCGTGGCCGCGTCTACACCCTCGGCGACGTCACCGAGATCGGGCGCGACGTGAAGTGCGCGGTGAACCTCCAGGAGCCCGAGGTCTCGCGCATCCACGCCGAGATCCTCCGCCGCCCCGAGGGCGGCTTCGCCGCGAAGCCGGTCGGGAGCGCCTACACCCTCGTCAACATGCACCGCCTCGGCTCGACGACGCCGCTGCGCGAGGGCGACGAGGTGACGATCGGGCGCACGGTCTTCCGCTTCACCATGGAGCCGCCCTCATCGCTCGTCGCGATCGGTGCCGCTCCCGGCTCCGCCGCCGTCGACAAGCGCGCGGCGAAGATGCAGACGATGTTCGTCGGCACCGTTCAGGCGCGCGACATCATCCGCAAGAGCGAGCAGCGGAAGTACGGCCTCGTCATCGCGATCGTCGGCGTGATCGTCCTCGCGGCGATCGTCCTGCTGCAGCGGATGGGACACTAGGGGTTGCCGGTTGTCAGTGACCAGTTGCCGGTGAAGGCCTCACCGACAACTGACAACCGGCAACTGGCGACCCCTTATCGCATCACGAAGTACGCAACCGCCGCGATCACGATGATCGCGACGACGATGATCCCCCACGGGATTCCGCGTCGCACGCGCGGGCCTTCGCCGGTGTCGATCACGCCCGCGCTCACCGTGGGGCGGCGGCTCCAGTCCTCTTCGGCAGGCACCGGGCCCTGGCTGACCTTCACGCCGGGGGGAAGGTTGCCGCGCACGAAGAGCAGCGTCGTCTGGCCGATCTCGATCTTGTCTCCCGACTCGAGCACCCGCGGCGCCGCGACGCCGTGGCCATTGACCAGCGTGCCGGCGGAGCCCATCGAGTAGAGGACGTGCGCGCCCGCCTCGGTGCGGACGTCGGCATGGAAGCGCGAGACCTGCGGGTCGCGCACGACGACGATGCTTCCCGCGTCGCGGCCGATCGAGACCGAGCGGCGGGCGAGGGGAAAGGCCATCCGCGCCCGCTCGTCCACGAGATACGCCGGACTGTTGTCCGCGTTCGTGGCCGGACGCAACGAGCTCGCGTCCTTCGCGTAGACGAAGCGCGCCGTTCCCGCGGCGATGGTGTCGCCGTCGGCGAGCGGGAGGGGACGCACCCCGAGCTGCCGCCCGTTCACGAGTACGACGTTCTGCGTCGAGCACGACTTCACCGTCGCCTGGCCGTCGTCGCCTAACGCTACGGTGAAGTGGCGCGCCGCGAGATCGGCGCCGCCGAGCCGCCAGGTGGCGTTCGCGCCGCTCCCGACCACCGTCTCACCGTCGTTCAGCTCGCGAATCGTCCCACCCGTCTCGAGCACCGGCATCGTTCGAATCTCCTTTCAGTTGCCCATGCATACACCGGAACCGCTCCGGGGCCCGCGGGGCGGCGGTTCGGAGGAGCACGCCCCGGGCCGCGGGCGCGGCCGGATCGCTTCCCCCGTCGCGGCCGCCACGCGTATGCTACGTGACAGGGACCACGATCGTCATGTTATCCTGTAGCGGGAAGATCGCCGCCGCAGCCGCATCTGCAAAGGGGACGCACGTACTCGCGCGTCGCCACCCATCCGTCGCCTCACCGATGTCGCGTCACCGCGCCGCCCTCCGTCTCTCCGTCGTCACCCTCACCGGCCTCGTCGTCGCCATCGCCGCCTGTCGTGGCGACCGGACCGCGCAGGCGGCGCCGCCCCCTGCCGACACGGTCGCCCAGCTCGACACCCAGACGGCCCACGTCGTCGAGCGCGAGCCGCCCAAGCCCGCGCTCTCCCCCCTCGCCGACTCGATCGCCGAGCGGCTGGTGTTCCCCCCGCGCGGCCAGCTCTGGTTCACCGCGGCGGCGCGCGGCAAGCGGATGCTGGTCGACCTCGGCCGCGTCGACATGGACGTGAAGGCGGAGCCGCGGCTGAGCGCGTACCGCGAGGCGGTCGCCCGGCTCTCCCCGGTGCCCATCGGCGCGCGCTTCCGGCTCACCGGCCCCTGGGGCGCCGACAGCGCGACGCTGCGCGAGTTCTCCGTCTGGAACGGTCGCATCGTCGGCGTCCTCGAGACCTCGGCGCACGTCGACTCGATGGCGAAGAAGATCGAGCCGCTGCCGGCCGCCGCCGCCCTCACCGACTCCGCCGTCGTCGTCGCCGCCGACAGCTGCCGACGCGACTCGCTGCCGGCGGGGCTCACCGATCGCGCGCAGATCGTCCGCGACTCGATCGAGCAGGACATCCTCGCGACGCAGAAGCCGCCGTACGAGCGCCTCCAGAACTCCCTCAAGGTCTCGAGCTCGCGTATCGCCGGCTGCTACGGGAGGCTCGGCCGGCTGCTGCTGATCGTCAGCGCACGCGCCGGCAACACCGAGTGGGTGGCGGAGCGGATGGCGATCATCGACGACAGCGGCGCGGTCACCCCGCTCAGGTCGAGCGATTACCGCTTCCGCGCCCACGACGGCGTCTACGCCTTCGACGCCGACCGCGACGGCGTCGACGACCTCGCCGCGCGCGCGTTAGGCGA
>JABFXM010000086.1 GCA_013361745.1 Gemmatimonadaceae bacterium
CTTGCCGAGCAGCTCCAGGTCTCCCGAGCTGTCCTTCAGCCCGATGATGTTCTCGTGCTTCGCCAGCTCGGCCACCAGCGGCGGCTCGAGGGTGAGGTGCGCGTACTTGGGAATGTTGTACAGCAGCACCGGGAGCGGGCTCTCGTCGGCGACGCGATGGAAGTGCGCGAGCAGCGCGTCGCGCGTCATCGCGCCGAGGTAGTAGTGCGGCGCAACGACGAGGATCGCGTCCGCGCCGCGGCGCGCCGCCTCGCGGGCGCGCTTCACGACGATGCGCGTCGACTCGCCGCCGCAGCCGGCGACGAGCCAACGCTCCTTCGGCACCGCTTCGCGCGCCCAGGCGACGAGATCCCCGCGCTCCTCCTCGTCGAGCAGCGCCGCCTCGCCGGAGGAGCCGCAGACGACGATGCCGTGCACCCCGTCCGCGAGATGCTGCCTGACGTTGGTGAGGAAGGCGTCGCGGTCGAGCGTCTCGTCCGGACGGAAGGTCGTGACGACGGGGCTGAGGACTCCGCCTAACGGTCTCGCCGCGGGACGATCGCTCATGGGCCTAGAGGTTGAGGAAGTCGATGCCGCTGCCGAAGCCTTCGTTCCCGCCGGCGGCGGGAGCAGCCGCCGGCGCACCCGACTGCGCGACGGCCGCCACGTTCGCCGACTGCCGCTTCGCCAGTCCGCCGAAGGTCCGCATCTGCAGCTCGAAGTCGCTCGGCTTCGACGCGTTCGCGTGCGCGACCTCGTACGCCACTTCTCCCGACGCGACGAGATCGGCCAGATGCTGGTCGAAGGTCTGCATCCCGTACTGCTCGCGTCCGTCCGCCATGTAGTCGCGGATCTCGCTCAGGTTGCCCCCGTCGATGATCAGGTCGCGAATCGTCGGCGTCACCACGAGGATCTCCGCCGCCGCGACGCGTCCCTTCCCGTCCGCACGCGGCAGCAGGCGCTGCGAGATCACCGCGTGCAATGACTCTGCCAGCCGGATGCGAACCACCGCCTGCTCCTGCGGAGGAAACATGGCCATGATGCGCATGATCGTCGAGATGGCATCGGGCGTGTGCAGCGTCGAGATGAGGAGGTGCCCCGTCTCTGCCGCCTTGATCGCCGTGTCGATCGTCTCGGCGTCGCGCATCTCGCCGATGAGGATCACGTCGGGATCCTGCCGCAGCGCGGCGCGGAGTCCCATCTTGAAGCTCTCCGTGTCCTGCCCGATCTCGCGCTGCGTCAGCGACGACTTGATGTCGCGGTGCAGGAACTCGATCGGGTTCTCGAGCGTGATGACGTGACGGTTCTCGTTCGTGTTGATGTAGTTCACGAGCGCCGCCATCGTCGTGCTCTTCCCCGATCCTGTGACGCCGGTCACCAGCACCATCCCGCGCTCGGCCTCCGCGATCTTGGTCAGCGTCTTCGGCAGCTTCAACGCCTCCACCGACGGCACCTCGAAGGGGATCACGCGCATCACGATCGCGAAGCTCCCGCGCTGCCGGAGGATGTTCACCCGGAAGCGGCCGATCCCCTGCGCGCCCCACCCGCAGTCGTAGTCGGTGATAGAGTCGATGCGCTTCCGGTCTTCCTCGTTCCGGATCAGGTCGAGCGCGATCGCGCGCGTCTGTTCCGGCGTCAGTGCCTGACGCGTGAGCGGCACCAGCTCGCCGTTGATGCGCGCGCGGAAGACGTCCCCCGCCTTGATGTGGATGTCGGAGGCGCCGCGGTCGACCGCGGCCTTGATGATTCGCTGCATGTTGTCCCGTGCTCCCGTTCGTGCTGTCTAGTAACCAGCGCGCTTGTCGACGAGGTTCCGCAGTGGCCGCCCCTCGGCGTAGCGCGCCCAGTTGTCGATGAAGAGATCGAGCTGCCGCTTCCAGTAGCGCAGCGGCGACACTCCCGACACGTGCGGCGTGAGCAGCACGCGCTGGATTCGCCAGAACCGGCTCGACGCCGGCAGCGGCTCCTCCTGGAAGACGTCGAGCAGCGCGCCGCGAATCCTGCCGCCCTCCAGAGCATCGGCCAGCGCGTCCTCGTCGAGGAGCGAGCCGCGGCCCACGTTCACGACGATCGCGTCGGCGCGCAGTCTCGCGATCCGCTCGCGGTCGAGCAGCTCGCGTGTTTCGGAAGTCGACGGTGTCGCGAGAACGATCACCTGCGCGCGCGGCAGCTCCTCGTCGATGCGTTCCGGACCGACGACGCGCTCGAAGCCGGCCGGCACACCCAGCTCCGAGA
>JABFXM010000517.1 GCA_013361745.1 Gemmatimonadaceae bacterium
GTCCGGCACCGGTTGACGAGGATCCTCGTCAACCAGGGCGCGAACTGCTCCCGCTCCTCGTATCTCCCCAGCGCCCGATAGGCCCGGATGATGGCGTCCTGCACCGCCTCTTCCGCATCCTCGGAGCTGCCGAGCAGTCGCGTCGCGATCCGCAGGCAGCGCTCGTGATGGCGGTCGACGAGCCCCGCGAACGCCTCGACGTCACCCTCGAGCACGCGCTGCACGAGCGCGGCGTCGGTCGGCTGCACACTCGACGACAACCCCGCGCGCGCGGGACGCGTCACACCCTGCGGCCTCATCCCAGCTCCTCGAGGCGCTCCTCGAGCTCGGAGGCGAGCCCGCCGTGGCCGAAGCGGCGCGCCGCGGCGATCCCGCGGGTCAGCGCGTCCCGCGCCGCGTCGTCGCGTCCGAGCGCGATCCGGCACTCCGCCAATCGCTGCCAGCCGTTTCCCTCGTCGTCGTGCATCGCGAGGTAGCTCTCGAGCTGCGTCGCCGCCTCCTCGTGCAGCCCGGCCTTCAGCGCCTCGTTGGCGAGCCCGAAGCGCGCGAGGGCGTTCCCGGGATTCTTCGCGACCATCGCGCGAAAGGTGTCGAGCTTCGAGGTGTTGGACATCGGTGCGACCGGTCAGCGGGCGAGGAGCGCGGTGATCGCCGCCGCGACGCGCTCCGGAGATTCCTCGGGAAGAAAGTGGCGCGCGTCAGGCAGGACGTCGAGGGTCGCGCCGGTGATCGCGTCGCGGAGCCGCTCGGCGATGCTCGCCGGCAGAAAGGGGTCGTGCGCGCCGGCGATGATCGCCGTCGGCGCGACGATGTCCTTCAGGCGTGCGGCGAAGCCCATCGTGTCGCGCGCGTTGAGCGCGCCCATGTGCGCGAAGAGCGCGTCGCGCCCCTCGATGCTCGCGAACGGGCGCACGTACTGCTCGACGGAGTGCGTGCCGCGCGTCGTGTCGGCGTAGCCGCGCAGCAGGTCGGTACGCAGCACCGAGAGCACCCAGAGCGGCGGGAGGTACCGCGTGAGGGGGAGCATCGCCCGCGCGAGCTTCACGTCGCGCGTCGGCCACTCGTCGAAGCCGACGCTGTTCACGAGGCACATCCGCGAGACGCGCGTCGGCGCGTGCACCGCCATCCACTGCGCGACCCCGCCACCGATGTCGTGGCCGACGACGCACGCGTAGTTGATGCCTAACGCGTCGAGCAGGGCGACCACACGCTCGCCGTGGCCGCAGATCGAGACGTCCCGGCCGAGCGGCCGGTCGCTCCGGCCGAAGCCGAGCAGGTCGACCACGACCAGCCGCCGGTCGCCGCCGAGCAGGGGGACGACCTCGGCCCAGAGGTGGGAGGACGTCGGGAAGCCGTGCAGAAACACGACCGGCTCTCCGGCGCCGCGCGTGCCCGCGGCGTAACAGTAGAGGCGCGCGCCTCCCAGATCGATGAACTCTCCTCGCATGGCGCCGAAGATGGCCCGCGGCGCGAGGGAAGAGAAGGGAATGTGTGCTGCCTCACGGTCCGCGCGACGTACTTCGTCGCACGATGGGCATAAATCGCGGACCTCGCCTCTGGCGCCCGGCGTGAAATTCGCTATCGTTACGCGCCTGCCGTCGGAGGTGCCGCACCCGTTGGAGCGACGTACGCATCACGTTGTCCCTCAACACGTTAACGCGAGCGCCCGATCGTGACCGTTCCCGCGCAGCCTCTCAGCCAGGGCAATCTCATCCCGGCTCCGCTCACGGGCGTCACCCAGGCCCCGGCACCGCCGGAGCCGGTGACGTTCCCGGTGAGTTGGCTGCTCGAGAACGCGGCAGCTCCCATACAGTGTCGCGCCATCACCGAGGTCGCGCGGATGACGGGACCCGTCGCCGACGCGGTCTCGAAGCTCCCGTACACCTACCCGCCCGCGCTGCTTCTCGCCGTCACCCAGGGGGCCGACGGGACCTGGAACCGCTGCATGCTCGGCATCCCGTCGGCGCGCGCGGAACGGTTCGAGGGCGTGGGGACGATTCCCGCGGTGCGTCGGCTGCTCGAGTACGGGTGGGACCGCGAGTCGCCTCCGGTCGCGCACGCGCGCCGCGTCCTCTTCCGGCTTCTCGCCGAGGATGACGATCCCGCCTACCTGTACGAGCTCGCGGGGAAGGGCGCACCCGACCACGACGCGATCATCCGCGGACGCGCGCTCCTTCGCGAGGCGGCCGCCGCGGTGCTCGCCCAGGCCGGATACGAGAGCGACCCGCGCCTCCGCGGCGCCGCGCGGCGGATCATGGAACGAGTGGCGAGCTACCTCCGCTCGCCGCTCGCCGAGAAGCCCTTCGTCCGCATCGGCAACCAGCACGCGCTCGCCGCCGAAGCGACCCCGCCCTCGATCTACACGCTGCAGATGCTCGCCTACATGCCCCTCTTCCGCAGCGAGAACTACGAGCTGCTCGAGGTGCTGTATTCGCATCTGACGCAGCCTCTCCCGCGGACGGAGGCGGTACAGCTGATCGGGAAGAAGGTGGCGCCGATGCCCCATCTCGTGCTGGGCGACCATCTGCCGCATCGCAACGCGGCCGACGCCGACGTTCCCTTCGCCCTCGTCTGGCTCGAGCTGATGGCGCGGCTCGGCTTCCTCCGCCGGAACGAGAACTGGTGCAAGCTGTTCGAGCGCTTCCTCGACGACCGCGACGAGCGGGGCGTCTGGCATCCCCACAAGGGGATGGCCGCGGCGAGAAGCTCCAACCCGTTCGTCTGGTCGTCGTATCCGCTCGAGGCGAACATGGCCGGCGAGGATCGGTGGGCCGATCCCACCTTCCGCCTCGGGTTGATCGCGCGTCTCGCCGGTCGGCCGATCGAGCCCGTCTGAGCACCGGGCGGCTCCCGCCGGAGCGGATGTACCCGGCGGGCGAGAGCGGCATCGTCTCGCGCTTCCTCACCCTTACCTCGGGGGAGCGCGTGCACCTGATCGAGGCGGGCCCCGAAGACGGGATCCCCGTGCTCCTCTGCCACGGCTGGGGCGCCTGCGTCTACGCCTGGTCGGCGATCCTCCCGTCGCTCGCCGCAGCCGGATGTCGCGTGATCGCCCCCGATCTCCGCGGGCACGGGCGCACCGACGAGAGCACCGCTCCCGAGGCGTACACCAGCGCGGGGATGACCGGCCATCTCGCCGCCATCGTCGACGCGTCGGGCATCCGCCGCCCGGTCGTCGTCGGACATTCGATGAGCGGGCGCATCGCCCTCGAGTATGCGCTCGTCGATCCGACGCTCGTGCGCGGGCTCGTGCTCCTCGCGCCGATCGGGGTCGGCTCGCTCCGCTGGTTCATGCGCTGGACCGCGCCCATCCTCGCGTTAGGCGCGCGCCTCGGACCGATCGCGATCCGCCGCTGGATGATCGCCGCCGTCGTGCGCGCCGCGACCGGGCGACTGCGGCCCCCGACCGGCCGGGACATCGACGAGTACTGGGCGCCCTCGCAGTGGCCGAAGTTCGGTCGCGCGATCCATCGTCTCCTCGTTCACTTCGACTGGACCGCGCTCCCGCCGGAGCGGATCGCGCGGCTCCCCGTGCCCGTCACCGTGGTGCTCGGGGAGCTCGACCCGCTGGTCGTGGTGCCCGGGCACGCGGCCTTCCCCGCGCGCGTCGCGCCGAAGCGCGCCGTCACCGTCGCGCGCGCGGGGCACATCGTCACCGACGAGATTCCAGGCGTCGTCAGCGAGGAGATCCTCCGTCTCGTCGCCGGTTTGGTCGCGAACCGCGACTAAAAAGCCGGTCGCCGCTGGCAGGGCGCGTGACGACCCGCTAGATTTCCTCGTCGAGAACACGAACAGCTTGGAAGACTGGTGAGGCGCGGGGCAGAGGCTCCGCGCGCGCGGATCGCGATCCGCGAGCACCATCCCGACCGGCCGCTGACGCGGACGTCGGGCGCGCGAGACGCCGCACACGGCCCCCGTCGGGCCGATCCGAGAGCGACGCTCGCACGAGGGCTTCGAGGCACCGCATCGAGAATGGATATCGATCACCCGGCGCGCGGGAGCGCGCGGCGTGATCGTGCGCGCGGTCCGGGAGCGGTCCCGGGTCAGCGGCCCCGCGCGCCGAGCTGGAGACACATGGAGCAGAGCAGCAACGCCGGGCAGGAGCCCGGGATTCGCGCGGACGATCCGCGCGACGAGCAGGTCCCCACCTTCGAGGCCTTGGGCCTCGCCCCCGAAGTCCTCGATGCCATACGCGCGCAGGGATACGAGCGGCCGACGCCGATCCAGGCGGAGGCGATTCCGCTCGCCCTCAAGGGTCGCGACCTGATCGGGCTCGCGCAGACCGGCACCGGCAAGACCGCCGCGTTCACGCTGCCGATGGTCGACCGGCTGCTCCACGGTCCGCGGCGCACCCGCGCGCTCGTGCTGACGCCGACGCGCGAGCTCGCGATGCAGGTCGAGGCCAGCGTGAAGCTGTACGCCGCCGGCTCCGGCCTCGAGGCGGTCGCGGTGTTCGGCGGCGTCCCCCTCGATCCGCAGGAGAAGAAGCTCCGCGCCGGCGTCGACATCGTCGTCGCGACCCCGGGCCGGCTCATCGATCACCTCGAGCGGCAGAACGTCGTCTTCGACGATCTCGAGATCCTCGTCCTCGACGAGGCGGACCGCATGCTCGACATGGGGTTCGCGCCGCAGATCAATCGCATCGTCGCCCAGCTCCCGTCCTACCGCCAGACGCTGCTCTTCAGCGCGACGATGCCGCCCGAAGTCGAGGCGCTGGCGCGGAAGTACCTGCGCCGACCCAAGGTCGTGCAGATCGGCCGCCGCTCCGGCGCGGCCAACACGGTGACGCACGCCGTCTATCCCGTCCCGCGAGAGCGGAAGAGCGATCTGCTCGTCGAGCTGCTGCGCGGCGTGAATTCGGAGACGGTGCTCGTCTTCACGCGCACCAAGCACGGCGCCGACAAGGTCGTGCGCAACCTCGAGAAGGCCGGCATCCGCGCCACGGCGATGCACGCCGACAAGAGCCAGTCGCAGCGCACGCGCGCCCTCGAGGAGTTCAAGAGCGGAAAGATCAACGTCCTCGTCGCCACCGACATCGCGCAGCGCGGGCTCGACATCTCGGGGATCACGCACGTCATCAACTACGACGTGCCGCAACAGGCCGAGGACTACGTGCATCGCATCGGGCGCACGGGACGCGCCGCGTCGACCGGCGACGCCTTCACCTTCATGTCGCCGGACGAGATCGCGATGGTGCGGACGATCGAGCGTGTCATCGGCGCGCCGATCCCGCGCATCTCGGTCCCCGGTTACGATTTCGGTACCGCGGCCGCTGACTGAGAGGTCAGGACTCGAAGTTCGACGATCACCGATACAGACGAACACGGGCCGGGATTTGCGCACCGCAGATCCCGGCCCTTCGTTTTTCTTCATCGAAGGCCATCACGTTCTCGCGCGTCGCTCCTCTCCCGATGAGCGTCGCCCGCCGCCATTGCCGGCCGCTGTCGTCGTCGCCGTCGTCGCCGTCGTCGCCGACCCCCCGACCCCCGACCCCCGACCCCTGACCGCTGCACGTGCCAGATGCCCTGATCCTCGTTCTCGTCGTGGCCGCGAGCTACCTCGCCGCTCGAGTCGCCTTCGAGTGGCTCGCGCGGCGCTTCGTCATCGTCTCCGGGGCGGAGTACCTCCTGCTCGGGATCCTGCTCGGGCCGCAACTGTCGGGGATCCTCTCGCGCGACACGGTCGAAAGCTTCGCGCCGATCGCGACGCTGAGCCTGGGATGGATCGGGGCGCTCATCGGCGCGCGGCTCGTGCTGCCGCGGCTCGTTCGCACCCCGGCGGTGCTCTATCGCGTCGCGCTCGTGGAAAGCCTGCTCACCGTCGCCTTCGTCGGCGCGCTGCTGGCCGCCGCGCTCTGGCTCGGATTCGAGGTGACGCGGGGCGAGGCGATCATCGCCGCCACCGCCCTCGGCGCGGTCGCGGTCGCATCGGCGACGGCGGGTGTCGCCGTCGTGGCGCGCCAGCTCGGCCGACGCAGCCCCGTCGTGCGTCAGCTCGAGGTCTCCACGGCCGCGAACGCGGTCGTCGCCGTCGTCACCTCCGGCATCCTGCTCACGATCGTGCACCGTCCCCCGCCGATGGCCGTTCGGCCCCTCACCCCAACCGAGTGGGCGGTCATCACGATCGCGATCGGTGTCGTCGGCGGCGCGCTCTTTCACCTCTTTCTCGGCGAAGAGCACAAGGTCGACCGGCTCTTCGTCTCGCTCGGCGGGGCGATCATCCTGGTCAGCGGCGCGGCGACCTATCTGCGACTGTCGCCGCTGCTCGCCGCCGTCTGCTTCGGCGCGGTGCTCGTGAACACGACGCGCAACCGGGCGGAGATCGTCGCCGCGCTGGAGCGCGTCGAGCGGCCGCTGTACTTCGCGCTCCTCGTCCTCGCGGGAGCGGCGTGGCGGCCGAGCGTGCGGGACTGGTCGCTCGTCCTCCTGCTGTTCCTGCTGACGCGGGTCGCGGCGAAGATCGGCGCGGCGCGGCTCGCCGCGCGATGGAACGGGATGCTGCCGACACTCGGCAGCGACTGGGGTCGCGGGCTCCTCGGGCAGGGAGGGCTCGCCCTCGCGGTCGCGCTCACGTACCTGTACCAGGAGAACGTTCCGCTCCCGAACCTCGTCTTCACCGCGGCCGTGGCTTCGGTGCTTCTGACCGACGTGATGTCCGCGCGGCTCGTCCGCTCGCTCCTGCACGTCGACTTCGTCACCCCCGCGCGCGACGCGGAGGGGTGAGCGATGCGGCGTCTCGTCGTCCTCGCGCTGCTGTTCGGAGCCATGCAGCTCGTCCTGCCGTTAGGCGCTGGTGCTCATGGATCGCAGTGGCTGCTCACCTTCGGCTTCCTGATCCTCGCCGCGTACAGCGTGGGCGAGCTCGCGGTCCTCGTCCGCCTGCCGAAGATCACCGGCTATCTCGCGGCGGGGGTCCTCTTCGGACCCTCGGTGTTCAACACGGTCACCACCGACGCGATCGGCGAGCTGCGGCCCGTCAGCTCGCTCGCGATCGCCCTCATCGCCTATCTCGCCGGTGCGGAGCTGCGCTGGAACGAAGTGCGTCAGCGTGGCGCGACCATCGCGAAGATCCTCACGGCGGAGCTCACCCTGGGCTTCATCGCCCTGAGCGCGGTGCTGGTCGCGCTCGGCGACAGGCTCCCCTTCCTTCAGGACACCTCCGGGGCATCGCGGCTCGCCTTCGCCGTGCTCTTCGGCGCGATCGCGGTCGTGCACTCGCCCGCGGTGGTCATGGCGCTTCTCTCGGAGACGCGCGCCGGCGGGCCCGTGGCGCGCACCACGCTCGGCGTGGTGCTGGTCTCGGACGTCGTTGTCGTCGTGCTCTTCAGCACGGTGCTCGCGGTGGCGCGCGCGGTCGTCCCGCCGACCGGCGCCAACGTCGCGGGGCTCTCCCTCGGCGTCATCGTCTGGGAGCTCGCGGGCGCGGTGCTCGTCGGCGCCCTCCTCGGCGCCGCCGTAGCGGTCTATCTCCGCTTCGTGAAGCACGAGCTGGTGCTGTTCGCGATCGTGGTCGCGTTCTTCGGCATGGTCATCGCGCAGCTCGCGCACGTCGAGACGCTGCTCGCGCTGCTCACCGCGGGATTCGTCACCGAGAACGTCTCGCGCCACGAGGACGGCGAAGCGATCCGCCACGCGATGGAGCGATCGGCGGCGCCGGTGTTCGTCGTCTTCTTCGCGCTCGCGGGCGCGGAGATGGGACTCGCGCAGGTCGCCGCGGTCTGGCCCTTCCTCGTGCCGATCATCCTGGTGCGCACCGGTGCCCTCTGGATGGGAACACGCGTCGGCGTGCGCTGGGCCGGCGCGCCGCGCGACACGCGACGCGTCTGGATGGGGCTCGTGCCGCAAGCCGGCGTCGCGATCGGGCTCGCGGCCGCGATCTCGCAGGCGTACCCGGTGCGCGGCGGCCAGATGCGGACGCTCTTCCTCGCGGTCGTCGCGATCAACCAGCTGATCGGCCCGATTCTCTTCCGCTTCGCGCTCAACCGCAGCGGTGAGATCGCGGGCGGCGCAGGCGAGGCGACTCCGGTGCAGCCGCGGCCAGCGATCCGCTGACTCACTGGCGACGCGCGGATCGTGAGCGTTCATCGCGCGCGCCCCACGCTCCCACGCCGCGCAGAGCTCGAGCACGACGCGCAGCTCACGCCGGCGCGCGAAGGGATCATCGGTGAGGGGAGTGAGCATCACCGCGCCCGCGCGCCGAGCCTGACGCGTCCCTCGCGCGAGACGAGCACCGTCTCGGCGGCCAAGCCCCGCGTCAGCACGATGCTCAGGTTCGCGCCGCCACGCCCCAACCCGTCGGGAAAGTAGCTTGCCGTCGGCCGCGAGGCCGCGAGCGTCACGCCGTGCACCATGCCGACGCGTCGCGTCAGCAACGTCTCTCCCGCCGCGATGAGCAGCACGCGGCCGCCGCTGCCGTCCACGAGCACGCCGGTCAGCCGGCCGTCATCTATCGCGCGCGACCTCGCGGCGAAGAAGGTCATCATCACGTCGCGCGCCGCG
>JABFXM010000338.1 GCA_013361745.1 Gemmatimonadaceae bacterium
CCAATCAGGTGGTCGGCGTGGAAGTGCGTGAAGAAGATGTCCTGCAGCCCGTAGGCGACTCCGTAGCGCATCATCTGGCGCTGCGTCCCCTCGCCACAGTCGAAGAGCAGCGTCTCGCCCTCGCGCACGACCGCGATCGAGGAGACATTGCGCTCGATGGTGGGACGTGACGCGGAGGTTCCGAGGAGGCGGAGCGACAGTGACATGGCGCTCAAATATAGTCCCGCGGAAAATCGCGACAGGCCTAGTCGAGCCCGTCAGCGTGTGATGGTCCCGCCCTTGCAAAACGCCACTATCCGCGACGACACGGAGGTCTGTCGCGGTGAGCGGTCTGGTAGCACCCGTTTGGGGCTGCGGGACGGCAGCAGCGGGACGGAGGACCCCAACACGCGGAGGAGTGATGGCAGAGCGTAGCGAAGGAAAGAGCCGGCGTGGCTTCGCCTCGATGGACCAATCACGGCAGCGCGAGATCGCCAGCAAGGGTGGTCGCGCGGCACACGCCAAGGGGACGGCGCACGAATTCGACTCGAACGAGGCGCGGGCGGCGGGCCGGAAGGGCGGCGAGGCGGTGAGCCGCAATCGCGAGCACATGGCGGCGATCGGTCGCAAGGGCGGCGAAGCGCGCGGAAGCAGCGCGCGGAACAATGCGGCGCGGGGTGCGGCGGCACGACTGGGCGCCGAGGGCATGCGGAACGCGACCTCGGACACCTATCGGTCGACGGAAGGGCGGGCGGACGTGTCGCGGACGATCTCGAACCGTGGCGACACGGATCGCACGCAGCAGCTTCGGGCCGACGAGTTCCCGGCAGATCAGGCGCGCGCCTCGCAGACCCGCGAGTCGAGCATCGGCGGGAGCAACGTCCAGGAGAGCACGAATCGCGATGTGAGCACGTCCCGCCCATAGGGCGGGAGTAAGGGGTCAGGGGCCAGGTGGGAGGAACTGCGGTCAACGCCGTTCCTTCCGCCTGGCCCCTGACCCCTTCAGTAGTCACCGCCTAACGCGCAGCCCGGAAAGCACCCCCGGGTCGATGTTCCCGCCGCTGATCACGATCGCGACGGGAGACGGCAGCTCCGTGAAGAGGCCTGCTCGCAGGGCGGCGACGCCGACGGCGCCGGAGCCTTCGACGGTCAGCGACTCCTCCTCGGCGAGCCATGCGATCGCTCGCGCGATCTCCTCCTCCGAAACGCGCACGATCGCGTCGAGCGCGGCGCGTCCGATCGCCAGACCGTCCTCGTCGATCCCGCCCGCGAGCCCGTCGGCGAGGGTCGGATCGTGGCCGATGTCGACGATGCGGCCCGCGGCGAGCGATCTCGCCATCGCGTCGGTGCGTTCGCTCTGCGCGCCGAGGATGCGCACCGCGGGCGCGACCGCGCGCAGCACGCTCCCGATCCCGCCGAGCAGCCCGCCGCCACCGACGGGCACGATCACCGCGGCGACATCCGGCAGATCCTCGAGGATCTCGATCGCGATCGTCCCCTGGCCCGCCAACAGCTCGTCGCCCGCGCAGGGATTCACGAAGCGCGCGCCCTCACGCGCGGCGAAGTCGAGCGCCGCCACCATCGCCGCGTCGTAATCGGGGCGCGACGCATCGACGCGCGCGCCGAGCGCCGCGATCCCCTCGCGCTTCACCGCCGGCGCGGTCGCGGGAACGAAGATCGTCGCCTGCACCGCGAAGTGCCGCGCCGCCCACGCCACCCCGAGCCCGTGATTCCCCGCCGAGGACGCGACGATCCCGCGCGCGCGCTCCTCGGGCGACATCGACGCGAGCGTGTTGAACGCGCCCCGCAGCTTGAAGGACCCGGTGAGCTGCTCGTTCTCGAGCTTGAGGTGCACGTCGACGCCGGCGAGGCGCGACAGCTCGCGCGAATGACGAAGCGGTGTACGCCGCGCGACGCGGTGCAGCCGCGCCGCGGCGGCGCGGACGCGGTCGGGGGAGACGAGGCCGGGCATCGGCGGAAGCTACTCGCGGCGGCGACGGAGCGGCGAGTGAGTTATCAGTTGTCAGCCGTCGGTAACTGCGATCACTGGCGACTGGTCACTGGCAACCGGCAACCTCCTCACGCCGACGCCAGATCCAGCTCCTCCTGGCCGCTCCAGCGCGCGACGTACGAGTCCACGTCGAACTTGCCGCGCGCGCGGTCGAGCGACATCGGACGGATCGTGCCCCAGACGGGGCGCGTCGCGAAGGGGCGGTCGAACTTCCCGAAGCAC
>JABFXM010000203.1 GCA_013361745.1 Gemmatimonadaceae bacterium
CACCTCGCGCGCGCATGCATCGCGGACATGAAGTCACGATGTATTTTCGTTGCTCCACGCGCGTGGATGCGTCAGCCGCCACGCTGTCGTGGAAATCGACGGTGCGCGCGCGTTTGTGATCGAGACCGAGCGTTAGGCAGGGCCGCTGTCGCGGGCTGTCGCGAGTGCCGTGCGCGCAAACCGGTATTGGCATCGGATCGCTCCGATGCGACCACCGTGCGGCTCGGGATGCGCCGATCCGGACTGCTCACGCCGCCGCGGCATGGGCTCTGCCTCGCTGGGCCCGACACGCTCTTCTCAAGAGGCTCTGATGCGCAGCGACAGCGGCCACACGCAATCGATCTGGATGGACACCGCCGAGGTGCCCGAGTTTCCCGCGCTGATGAAGGACGCGACCGCCGATGTCTGCGTCGTCGGCGCGGGGATCGCCGGGTTGATGACGGCCTACCACCTCTCGCGTGAGGGCAAGCGCGTCCTCGTCATCGACGACGGGCCCGTCGCCGGCGGGGAGTCGAGCCGCACCACCGCGCATCTCTCCAACGCCTTCGACGACCGGTACTACAACATCGAGAAGATGCACGACGCGCGCACGGCACGGATCGTCGCCGCGAGTCACACGCGCGCGATCGACGATCTCGAGCAGATCGCGCGCAGCGAAGGCATCGACTGCGGCTTCCGCCGGGTCGACGGCTGGCTCTTCATGGGCGACGAGGACCGCCGGCGTCATCCCGACATCCTCGACCAGGAGCTCGAGGCCGCGCGGCGCGCCGGCGTCAGCGTGCAGCACGCGACGCACCCGCCGATCCCGGGGCGCGACGTCGGACCGGCGATCCGCTTCGCGAACCAGGCGCAGTTCCACCCGGTGAAGTTTCTCGCCGGACTCGCGAACGCGATCGTGCGACGCGGCGGGCGGATCCACACGCGCACGCACGCGAAGGGGATCGAGGGAACGGAGCAGGGCGCGAAGGTCGAGACCTCCGACGGCCGCACGATCCGCTGCGACGCAGTCTGTGTCTGCACCAACTCGCCGATCAGCGACTACGTCGTCACGCACGTGAAGCAGGCGCCGTATCGCACCTTCGTGATCGCGGCGCGCGTCGACGGAAGCGCGATCCAGCCGGGGCTGTACTGGGACACGCCCGACCCGTACCACTACGTCCGCCTCATGAAGGGCGACGGGAGCGCCGAGGATTTCCTCATCGTCGGCGGCGAGGACCACAAGACCGGCCAGGAGGACGACGCCGAGTCGCGCTTCCAGTGCCTGGAGCAGTGGACGCGCGAGCGCTTCCCGATGATCGGCGAGGTCGCCTACCGCTGGTCGGGCCAGGTGATGGAGCCGGCGGACTATCTCGCCTTCATCGGCCCGAATCCCGACGGCGCGCCTAACGTCTACATCGCGACCGGCGACTCGGGGAACGGGATGACGCACGGCCCGATCGCCGGCATGCTCCTCACCGACCTCGTGCTCGGCCGCAAGAACGAATGGGCGGAGATCTACGACCCGAAGCGCGTCGCCCTGCGCAGCGCCTCGACGCTGCTCGAGGAGAACCTCAACGTCGCGAAGCAGTACCGCGACTGGGTGCGGCCGGGCGAGACGGACGACGTCGCGAACATCCCGCCCGGCGAGGGCGCCGTCGTCCGCCGCGGGGTGCATCGCGTCGCCGCGTACCGCGACGAGCAGGGCAACCTCCACGAGCGCTCCGCGACCTGCACGCACCTGCGCTGCGTCGTCCACTGGAACTCGACGGAGAAGTCGTGGGACTGCCCCTGCCACGGCTCGCGCTTCGACGCCTACGGCAACGTCGTCAACGGTCCCGCGCTGATGGCGCTCGGCGCTCCCGAGCAGGACGACAGCCGCCCGCGCGCCACACGCATTCCCCCCGAGGCGAACGCGAGCTGATTCGCGTCGCCCTCACCCTTCAACTGGAGCATGACCCATGGCCAGCAACAACGCGGACTCTCCCGCCCCTCTCGGCTTCGGCTACGAGGTTCAGAGCGGCGACTCGCTGCGCAAGATCGCGAAGACGGTCTACGGCGACGAGTCGAAGTGGAAGCAGATCTGGGAGGCGAACAAGCAGCAGATCCCGAATCCGGACATGATACACGCGGGACAGCAGCTGTCGATGCCGCCGAGGGAGCAGTAGTTCCATGTTGGGGTGACTGTTCCACGTCAACGTGGTAGTTGACGTGGGACTGGTTGCATGTTGACGT
>JABFXM010000161.1 GCA_013361745.1 Gemmatimonadaceae bacterium
GAACTGCTGCTGCGCGTCCTCACGCACAACGTTGCGCTCCTCTGGCGCACCGTAGCAGGATTTCAACAGAGCAACAGAACAATCTAATTAATTCGCAACTAATCCAACCGTCGTAAACCCGAACCACCCGCCGCCGCGAGGGCTCAGGAAGCGCTTGACAGCCAAGCGGTTGCGCGACTGGGCAAAGGTGCGGCGCCGGTGGCAACGCTGCAAGTAATGCGCAGCGCGGGCGGAGGATTGGACTGCGAGCGTGAGTCCCGCTGTTCGCGTCAACCACCAGCATCCAGCGGGCTCCGCACCCCGCGACCGCCGCGATTCAGGACGTGGGTGTAGATCATCGTCGTCCGCACGTCGTTGTGGCCGAGGAGCTCCTGGACGGTGCGGATGTCGTAGCCGGACTCGAGGAGATGGGTCGCGAAGGAGTGGCGGAAGGTGTGACAGGTCACCCGCTTCGCGATGCCGACGCGGAGGACGGCGTCGTGGACGGCGCGCTGGAGCACGGTCTCGTGCAGGTGGTGTCGCTGACGCTGCCCGGTCATGGGGTCGCGCCATGTGCGCGTCGCGGGGAAGACGTACTGCCAGCGCCACTCCTTTGCCGCGTTCGGTGACTTGCGGGCGAGAGCGGGCGGGATCGGAGCGCGGCCCATCCCGCGCGCCAGGTCGTCATCGTGAAGCGCGCGGACGTCCTCGAGCTGGGCGCCGAGGGGGATGCGGAGCGCGTCGGGGAGGACGGTGACGCGATCCTTCGCGCCCTTCCCTCCGCGGATCGTGAGCTCGCCGCGCTCCAGGTCGAGGTCCTTCACGCGGAGGCGCAACGACTCGAGCAGGCGAAGGCCGGAGCCGTAAAGAAGGCTCGCGATCAGGCGCGGCGTCCCGTCCATCGCGTCGAGCACGCGGCGCACCTCGGCACGGGTCATCACTTCGGGGACGCGGCGCGCACGCTTGGCGGCGGCGACGCCCTCGATGGTCTCGAAGGGAAGGTGGAGGATGTCGCGATAGAGGAAGGCGAGCGCGGCCCGCGCCTGGTTCTGCGTCGACGCGCTCACCTTGTCGCGGACCGCGAGGGTCGAGAGGAAGGCCCGAAGGTCGGACGCGGTCAGCGTCCGCGGGTCGCGCCGCTGGTGAAAGGCGATGAACCGGCGCACCCACGCGACGTACGCGTCCTCCGTGCGGCGGCTGTAATGGCGGAGCCTGACCTCGACGCGAATCTGCTCGAGCAGCGCGCGCGGCGTGAGCGGAGGCGGCGTTCCGAGCGCGGGGCCGTCATGGTGGATGGTGTCGGTCGCTTCGCTCTCCATCGCTGGACGGAGCATCGCGAGCGGGCGGGACGCGTCATCGTTTTCCCGCCCGGTGGAGCGTCAGCCGTCGCGGTAGGGAGACCGCTCCTCGTCGTCCGCGGAAGGACGCGGGTCGCTTCCGCCCGGCGCGGCGCTTCCGCTCTCCGAGACGCTTCCGCCCTGTGGCGTGCTCCCGCCTTGGGGTTCGCTCCCGCCGCCCGGGCCACGTCGCCCCCGGCCGCCGCGTCGACGGGGACGCGAGCGCTCGCTGCCGCTGTCACCGGCGCCACCGCCGCTCTCCTCGCCCTCCCCCTCGGCGTCCTTGCTCTCGCCACCGCGCGCGACGTTCGCCTTCCCGCCAACGTTAGGCAGCGACGCGATCGCGGCGACCGCGGCGTCGCCGAATTCCGCGATCTGCCAGCGGCGCAGCTCGGGGATCTCGCTCAGCTCCTCGACGCTGCGCGGGACACGGCGCGCGATCGCCTCGAGACGGTCGCGCGAGCCGAGGACGCCGGGGTCGAGGTCGAGTCGCTTCGCGGCCTCGTCGCGGACGGTGCGGAGTGCGGAGACACGCGCGTCGAAGTCGGGGTCCTTGTCCCAGCGGGGCGCTCGCGGGAAGCGCGGGAGGTCGGCGTCGGGGACGGCGAGTCCGCGGGCGACGGCGTCGAGGATCTCGCTCGCGTGACGCTCGCCGATCCCGCGCGGCATCCCCTTGATCGACATGAGCGCCTTCGCGTCGGCGGGACGGGTGCGCGAGATCTCCATCAGCGTCTCGTTGCCGA
This sequence comes from Gemmatimonadaceae bacterium, assembly GCA_013361745.1. GTDB lineage: Bacteria > Gemmatimonadota > Gemmatimonadetes > Gemmatimonadales > Gemmatimonadaceae > JABFXC01. The sequence continues at coordinate 2,060 of JABFXM010000161.1, forward strand.
CGACGCGGAAGGTGGAGCGATCGAGCTCCTTCGCGAGGGCGTCGCGCCATTGCACGAGCTCACGGAAGAGCGCGAGCTCGCGGCGGTCGAGGTCGCGCGCGCCCTTGATGCGCAGGAAGCCGAGCGACGGATCCTCGGGCTCCCAGCGCGTTCCCTCGAGCCGCGCGAACTCCTCCTTCGCCCACTCGAGGCGTCCCTTCTGGGCGAGCTCGTGATGCAGCTTGTCGCGCAGGTCGAGCAGGTACATGGTGTCCTGCGCGGCGTAGGCGAGCATGTCGGTCGTCAGCGGTCGCATCGACCAGTCGGCGCGCTGATGCTTCTTGTCGAGCGTGACGCCGAAATGCTTCTCGAGGAGCGCGGCGAGTCCGAACGCCTTGTAGCCGAGGAGCTGCGCGGCGATGCGGGTGTCGAAGATGTTGCGGATGTGCCACCCGTAGTCCTGCTGCAGGAGACGCAGGTCGTAGTCGGCGTCGTGGAAGACGACTTCGACGCCCGGGTCCTCGGCGAGCTTCCCGATGCCGGCGGGGGTGCCGATCGGCAGCGGGTCGATCACCGCGTGATGCTCGCGCGTCGAGAGCTGCAGGAGATAGACGCGATCGACGAAGCGATGAAAGCTCGCGCCCTCGGTGTCGAGGGCGACCTGCTTCGTGTGCGCGATCGCGCGCTCGAAGCGTTCGAGCTCCTCGTGAGTGTCGAGATAGAGCGCGTCGTGCGGGATGTCCGGTCGTGCCACCACGTCCTCCGTGAGAGGTGCTCCCTTCCTCGATGTCGCCGCCGACCGTAATGTAGCGCGGGTACCCTCCTTGCTTCCAACGCGGCCATGACCGACCCGACGAACCCGCCCGGCGCGCCTCGCGACCCGGGCGTTCCGAGCGTGACCGCGGTACCCACCGTTCCCGCGAGCGCGACGTCGAGCGGGGTACCGGAGGCGCTCGTCCATCACGAGCGGCGGAGGCGCGTCGTCGGGTGGCAGAGCCGCGACATCCTGCGCGCGGCGGCGCTGGTGGTCGCGATGTACATCGCGCTGCGGCTGCTCTGGGTCGCGCAGGAGATCGTCTTCGTCGTCTTCCTCGGGACGTTGTTCGGGCTCGCGGTGTCGTCGGCGGTCGACCGGCTGCAGCGGTTCCGGATCCCGCGCGGCGTCGGCGCGGGTCTGACGGTGATCGGCTTCCTCGCGATCCTCGGCGGCTTCGGGGCGTGGATGGCGCCGACGCTGCGCGCGCAGAGCAGAGAGCTGCGCGCCCGACTGCCGCAGGCGATGGAGAAGGCGGAGCAGTGGGTGAACCGCCATCAGAATGGTCTGGTCGGGCTGCTGCTCGGCAAGAGTGAGAGCGCGGGGCCGGACACGGTACGCGTCGCGGCGCGGGACAGCACGACGGGCTCCGGGCGAGACAGCACGCGCGTCATCGCGCGCGACTCCACCGCGGTCGCGGCGCCCGTCGCCGCCAATGACGCGACGCGGGATTCGGCGAGGATCGCGTCGGCGGAGGACAACGGGAAGGTCTCGCTCAAGGAACGCATCGGGTCGAAGATGGGCGGCGTCTCCCGCTATCTCTTCCCCTTCCTCTCCTCGACGCTCGCCGTGTTCGGAGGGCTGCTGCTCATCATCTTCCTCTCGATCTACATCGCGGCCGAGCCGTCGCTGTACCGGAGCGGGATCATGCACCTGTTTCCCCGGCGCGCGCGGGCGCGCGCGGATCAGGTGCTCGGCGCGATGGCGATCGCGCTGCGGAAGTGGCTGGTGACGCAGCTCATCGCGATGGCCGTCATCGGCGGGGTGAGCACGATCGTGCTGCTGATCATGCGGGTGAAGGCGGCGGTCGCGTTAGGCATCCTCGCCGGGCTGTTCGAGTTCATCCCGACGGTCGGTCCGATCCTGAGCTCGATCCCGGCGATCGCGATGGGGTTCATCGACTCGCCGGAGAAGGCGCTCGCGATCGCGATCGCGTACATTCTCATCCAGTTCCTCGAGAACCACATCCTGATCCCGCTGCTCATGCGCGGCGGGGTGGACCTGCCGCCGGCACTGACGGTGGTGACGCAGGCGGTGATGGCGCTCGTCTTCGGGTTCCTCGGCCTGATGGTGGCGGTGCCGCTGCTCGCGGCGGTGATGGTGCCGGTGAAGATGCTCTACGTGGAGGGCGTGGTCGGCGATCCGATGCAGCCGCTCGACGAGGGAGAGGACGACGATCGATGATCGACGAGGGCGGGAGTGCCCCGTTCAGCCTTCCGCTCCTCCTCCGCTTCCCCGCCCTCGCCTGGATGCCGCGCGTGCGGCTCGGCACCTTCCCGACGCCGGTGCAGGAGGCGACGCTTCCGAACGGCGAGACGCTGTGGATCAAGCGCGACGATCGCTCCGGCGTACCGTTAGGCGGGAACAAGGTGCGGTCGCTCGAGTTCCTGCTCGCGGGGGTTCGGCGGGGGGACGCGGTCGTCACGACGGGCGCGCGCGGCTCGACGCACGCCCTCGCGACGGCGATCTACGGCAGGGCGCTCGGCGCGCGCGTCACCGTGGTGCGCTGGCCGCAGGAGATGAACGACGACGCGGTGAAGGTGGAGGCGGCGATCCGGCGCACGGCGTTCGAGACGCGCGACCGGCGCACCGCGGTCGGGGCGCTGTTCGACGCCGCGGTGGTGCGATTCGTCCGGCATGCGCACTGGGTGCCGCCGGGCGGGACGTCGCCGCGGGGCGCGCTCGGCCACGTCAACGCCGCGCTCGAGCTCGCGGAGCAGATCGCGGCGGGGCGACTGCCCTCGCCGGGGCGGGTGGTGGTGCCGTTAGGCAGCGGGGGGACGGCGGCGGGACTCGCGCTCGGATTGGCGATCGCGGGGGTGGACGCGACCGTGCTCGCGGTGACCGTCGCGCCGGGGATCGTCGCGAACCGGCGGCGGGTGCTCGCGGTGGCGCGGCGAACGGCACGACTCATCGAGCGGACGGCGGGGGTGAAGGTCCCGCGTCCCGAGCCGGCGCGGATCGTCGTCGATCGCGAGCAGTACGGGGGCGCTTACGGAAGGGCGACGGAGGCGGGGCGAGCGGCGGCACACTGGATCGAGAGCACGGCGGGGATCCCGGTCGACGCGACGTACAGCGCGAAGGCGCTCGCGGCGGCGATGTCGCCGACCCTCGCAGGCGGGACGAGCAGAAAGGGCCCGTCGCTGTTCTGGCTGACGTTCGACGCGAGAGCGCTGCGGTGATCGACCGGCAACCGACAACCGGCGACTGACAACCGGCAACCGACAACCAATCGATGTCCGAGATCGCTGAGCGGCCCTTCGGCCTGGCACACGAGGAGGCGGGAGAGGGAGTGCCCGTCATCCTGATCCACGGATTCCCGCACGACCACACGCTGTGGACGGCGCAGCTGACGGCGCTCGAGGGGCATTGCCGAGTGATCGCGCCGGATCTGCGCGGCTTCGGCGCGTCGGTCGCGACGCCGCCGTACACCATCGATCGCTACGCGGACGACATCGTCGCGTTGATGGATCGGCTGCTGATCGAGCGCGCGGTGATCGGCGGGCTGTCGATGGGCGGGTACGTCGCCTTCTCGATGTGGCGCCGGCACCGGGCGCGCTTCCGTGGGCTCATGCTCGTCGACACGAAGTCGGGAGCGGACGGGGACGAGGTGAAGAAGCGACGCATGCAGCAGATCGAGATCGCGCAGCGCGAGGGGATGGCGGTGCTCGCGCCGAGGCTGATCGATACCGCGGTGAGCGCGCGGACGCGCGAGCGTCATCCCGACGTCGCGGAGCGCGTGCTCGCGATGATGACGCGCCAGCCCGTGGACGGCGTGGTCGGCGCGCTGCAGGCGATGCTGCGCCGCGCGGACTCGACGCCGACGCTGAAGACGATCGACGTTCCGACGCTGATCATCGTCGGCCAGGAAGACGTGGCGACGCCGGTGGACGAAGCGCGGAAGATGCATGACGCGATCGCGGGGAGCACGCTCGAGATCATCGAGGGCGCGGGACACCTGAGCAACCTCGAGCGTCCAGCGGCGGTGAATCACGTCATGTCGGAGTTCATCGGGCGTCTGATTTACGCCTGAGCGGAAAGCCGTTAGCGTTACTGCACCACGCGCGGCCCGTACGCGCTTCCACTCCGATACCGACGACGTGACCGCTCCCGCCAATCAACCGATCTCCGCCAGCGAGCAGTCGACCGCCGCGCGCTGGGGCGCCGTGCTCTTCCGCAATCGCGGATGGCTGCCGGTGCTCTTCCTCATCGTTCCGCTCGTCGCGCCCGGCCATCTCTCGGCGCGGCGGTGGATCATCGGCGCGATCGTGATCGCGATCGGCGAGGCGATCCGTCTCGCGGGGGTCGCGGCCGCGGGGACGGTGACGCGCCGCCGCTCGCGCAACGTCCAGCGGCTGGTGACGTACGGGATCTTCGCGTGGGTGCGAAACCCGCTCTACGTCGGAAACTTCATCGTCTGGATGGGCTTCGCGGTGATCTCGGGAGTGCTCTGGTTCATCCCCGTGGCCGCGGTGATCTTCGCGATCGAGTACACGCTGATCGTGCGCTACGAGGAAGGCGTGCTCGAGTCGATCTTCGGCGAGGAGTACCTCGCGTACAAGCGGCGGACGCCGCGCTGGTTTCCTCGGCCGCCGGCGGTGAAGGAGAGCGGAGAGCACCATTGGGGAGAAGCGTGGAGGAGCGAGATCTCGACGCTGCTGCAGTACGTGGTGCTGGTGGCGTTGTTCATCGCGAAGGATCGGTATTTCTACAGGTAGGGGCTTTTCGAACCGGCGGGGCGGGTGCCATTGGAAGGAGCGGGGCGGGGAGCGAGATACTGCGGCGCGGGGGGCGAGGGGCGGGAAAGGACCTGTAAGGACTGAGGCCGACGTGCGGCGCCTCTGGCGCCGCTGTCGGCCTGTTCATTCGATGGCGCGGATCGGGCTGGTCGCGGGTCGCGTGGGGGTTCGTCAGTCGGCCGCCATCGCGCGATTGTTGTCGAGGACAGCCGAGGTGCTGAGGCTCGTGAGAACAGCAATGCCTTCAGGCAGTTCTCAAGACTCTCAGAGCCTCGGCCATCTCCCTACAAAAGCCGCGCGATGCCCGAATGCGCGCGAGCCCCGACGCGACCCGCGAGGATGCGACGATGAGCCTAGTCCCGCTCCTCGCCCCCCGCGCCGCGGTATCTCGCTCCCCGCTCCGCTCCTTCAAACGGCACCCGCCCCGCAGTTTCCCCTCTCCCGAACCGAGACGAGGAACAGGAATAGCATGACGCGCTTCTTCCCGATAAATTCCGGTCTCCGAGCGCTTACCAGAGAGCCGCCATGCCTTACGTCATCACCGAAGCCTGCATCAACACGAAGGACAAAGCCTGCGTCGACGTGTGCCCGGTCGATTGCATCTACGAGGGGCCGGAGCAGCTGTACATCAATCCCGACGAGTGCATCGATTGCGGCGCGTGCGAGCCGGAGTGTCCGGTGACGGCGATCTTCCCCGAGGAAGACGTCCCGCAGCAGCTGAAGCAGTACATCCAGCTCAACCGCGACGTCTTCACGAGCCCGAACCCGCCCGGGCGCCCGACTCGCTGAGCGCGGCACCCGCGCCGGACGCGCGCGCCTGACGATGGCGCTCCGCGCGGTCACCTTCGATTACTGGGACACGCTCTACGACGGCGCGACGAAGTCCGAGCGCGTCGTGCTGCGGCAGGGCGCGATCAGGAAGCTCCTCGCCGATATCGGCCGCGAGATCGCCGACGACGACTTCGTCGCGCTCTATCGCGCCTCGGGCGCGGAGGCCGAGCGGTGGTGGCGCGAGGAGCATCGCGGCTACACCACCCAGGAGCGGATCCGCTGGCTCCTCGCGCGCGTGAACGTCGAACGCCCCGCGGACTGCCGCCATGTCGCCGCCGCCGAGCGCGCGGTCGACGACGCGCTCGTCGCGCATCCCGCGCCACTCCTTCCCGGCGCCGGCGACGGCGTCGCCCGCCTCGCCTCCGCGTTCACTCTCGCCATCGTCTCCGACACCGGCTTCGCCTCGGGCCGTGCGCAGGACCGCCTGCTCGAGCGCGACCAGCTCCTCGCCTTCTTCGCGGCGACGGTCTACTCGATGGACATCGGCCATGCGAAGCCGCGTCCGGAGCCCTTTGCCGCTGCCCTCCGCGCGTTAGGCACGGCACCCGCCGAGACGATCCACGTCGGCGACAACGAGCACACCGACGTGCGCGGGGCGCTGAAGGCGGGGATGCGCGCGGTGCGCGTGGACTTCGTGAGAGCCGGCGGGCCGAGTGAGGCAGAATTCGTCGCTCGGTCGTTCGAGGAGCTCGTCACGTATCTCCTCTCGCAGCGAGGGGCCTGACGCGAACCGGGGCCGGAGATGGGAGACGGCGGAGCCGGTGCCGTTTGAAAGAGCGGGGCGGGGAGCGGGATACCGCGGCGCGGGGGGCGAGGGGCGGGAAACTACCTGTAAGGACTGAGGCCGACGC
>JABFXM010000401.1 GCA_013361745.1 Gemmatimonadaceae bacterium
CGAGGTGCGCGACGAGTCGAACGAGGTCGTCGTGCGCGCGCGCGCCCGCTGGCGCGTCGGGCCGGTGCAGCGCCGCGGCTGACGCGTCGTTGCAGCGCCGCAGCCACCCGCTTTGTATCTTTCGGCGGGTTTCTTCCTCCGCCACCGCGCCGTTCCCGCCATGCGCATTCGTCTCCTCGCGGCCGCCACCGTTGCCGCCACGCTTCCATTCGTGTCCGTCGCCGCGCAGCAGACGCAGCGTGTCGAGGGAAAGCGCGCCTTCACCCCCGCCGACTGGTACAGGCTCACCACGCTGAGCTCCCCCGCGATGTCGCCGGACGGGCGCCGCGTCGCCTTCACGGTCACCACCGTGCGCGAGTCGGAGAACAAGCGGCACAGCGAGATCTGGGTCGTTCCCACCGCCGGCGGCGCGCCGGTCCGCTACACCTCTCAGGGAACGGAGAGCTCCAACCCGCGCTGGTCTCCCGACGGCGCGTATCTCTTCTTCACCTCGCAGCGCGCCGGCGGGAAGGGAAACACCTGGGCGCTGCGCATGGACGGACAGGGCGGGGAAGCGACGCAGCTCGAGCAGTATCCCTCGGGCAGCGTCCCGCGCGATCGCTCCTTCGCGGTCTGGTCGGACACGGCCGTCGCCGACAGCGTCGCCGCCGATTCAACGAAGCCGAAGGATCCGTTCGACGTCATGGGCGCCACCGCGCGTCCCCCGTATGGCGCGATCACGAAGCCCGTGGACCCGAAGCGCTTCGACGGGCGCCACATCGTCGACATGAGCTACAAGTCGAACGGGATGGGCTTCCTGCCTAACCGTCGCACCGCGCGCTCGTGGAAGGCGTCGCAGCTCTGGCTGCAGCGCTTCGACGGATCGGCGAAGAAGCAGCTGACCAGCACCGCGTACTCGCATCGTGACCCTGTCGTCTCCCCCGACGGCAAGTGGATCGCCTTCGTCGCCGACGCGAAGCTGCGCTCCGACTCGGTGGTGCAGGCCGAGCGCGATTCGCTCGCGCTGCTCCCCTACGACAGCGTGCGCGACGAGCGCGAGCGCAACGACGTCGACGTCTACGTCGTCCCCGTCGCCGGCGGTACGCCACGCAAGCTCGCGGAGCTGCCCGGGAACGAGAGCGGTCTCGCCTGGTCTCCCGACGGCGGCCGCGTCGCCGTAATCGCCGCGCCGGCACGGATGAAATCGACGCGCATCTGGACCATCGACGTCCACAGCGGCGCGGTGACCAACGTCCTCGGAAGCTGGACCTATGAGCCTGAAGATTTCTTCTGGCTCCCCGACGGCAACATCGCCTTCGACGCCGACGTGGGCGGCCGTTCCGGATTCTTCCGCGTCTCCTCGCGCGGCGGACCGGTCACCGAGCTGCTCGGCGGACGCCGGCGGCTGAGCGGCTTCACCACCGACCTCGCTCGCACGAAGGTCGCGTACATCTCGACGAAGCTCGACACGCCGATGGAGCTCTACGTCGCCGGGATCGACGGGAAGAACGAGCGGAAGCTCACCTCCTTCAACGACAAGGTGAACGCCGAGATCGCCTGGTCGGACGCCGAGCGCTTCACCTACAAGTCGGTCGGCGGGCTGGAGATCGAGGGCTGGCTGATGAAGCCGTATGGCTATCAGCCCGGCCGGAAGTATCCGCTCGTCCTCTACGTGCACGGCGGCCCGCACTCCTCCTACGGCGAGGGGTGGTTCGACGAGTTCCAGAATGTCGCCGGCGCCGGGATGTTCGTTCTCTTCACGAATCCGCGCGGATCCTCGGGCTACGGTGGCGACTTCACCTACTCGACGCGCGGCCGCTGGGGGATGGAGGACTACCAGGACCTGATGAAGGCGGTGGACATCGCCGCCGCGCGCCCCGACGTCGACAGCACGCGCATGGGCGTCACCGGTGGCTCGTACGGCGGCTTCATGACGGCATGGATCGAGGCACACACCGATCGCTTCAAGGCCGCCGAGACGGACCGCATGATCAGCAACTGGCGTTCGTGGTACGGGAGCACCGACGTGCAGGGGCTCACCGAGTTCGAGTTCTACGGCAAGCCGTGGGACAACCCGACGCTCTACGACACGCTCTCGCCGATCCACTACGTGAACCGCGTGAAGACGCCGACGCTCATGGTGCAGTCGGAGGAGGACTTCCGCACGCCGATGGGTGACGCCGAGCAGTGGATCATGGCGCTGCGCAAGCGTGGGGTGCCGGCGGAGTTC
>JABFXM010000145.1 GCA_013361745.1 Gemmatimonadaceae bacterium
TGGAGGAGGCGTGGGTCCACCCCGCCCGCTCAGTCGACGAGCGGGATCTCGCGTTGCTCCTGCCGATCATGGCGGACGCCGGCGTCGCTTTCGCCTTTGGCCTCGACCGCGACCCGCATCTCGAGAACGCGCGACAGGGCCTGCTCACCCATCCGCCTGCCGTCACGCCATCCACATCCGAGTGGCCCTGCGTTCCCGCGGTCTGTCGGACGCTCGCCGCGCAGTGGAACGCCGACGTCGATCCGCGGCTGCGAAGTCTCGGCCTGATCGCGCAGTTCACGCTCGACCCGAAGCACTGGGCAGACACGGTGATGGCGCGCTACAAGGCGGGCGACCGCTTTCTCGAGCCGGCGGTGTCGCTGATCCGCGGCGTCGCGGCGACGTGGGCCGCGGGCTCGCACGCCGGGCTTCCGCCCGTGGGCGCGGACTGGCGCGCGTGGTCAAACTGGATGGATGGTCGCGATCCTGAGTACCGGACGATGGGGGCACCGGATCTCGCGCGCTTCGAGGACAAGCATACCGATGCGATCCGCCTCGCGGAGGCGATGACCGGGCGCGACTTCGCAACGGAGTGGCGCGACGCGATGCGAACCGCGACGAGCGATAGTGCGCGTTACGTCTACGGCTCCCTGCTGCTCGGCATCGATGCGCTGTCGGAGGACGCGGCGACCATCGCGGCGCGGCTGCAGTCGACGTCGCCGTTGATGCGCGAGCTCGCCAGGCGCGAGGTCTCGGCACTGCTCGACCATGGCGCCCCGCTCGCCGACTCGGCCACCACCGCGGAGGTGCAGAATCGCGTACTGGCGGTCGCGATCGATGACGCCGCTCCTTGGCCGCTGCTCGATTCCACGACGTGGCGACGCCGCGAATCCCCGATGCCGCGCCACGTCGTCAGCGCGGCGGACATGGCCTACGCGCGCCCCGCCGCCACGCCCGGGCCGTTGGTACTGATGGGTGACAGTCTCGCGCCGGCGGTGCGCGACCGATGGGGCGAGCGGAAGCTTCGGATCGAGAGCGCGGGGTCGAGCACGAAGTCGAGCGAGAGCGTCATCATCCTCGCGGTCTCCGCGGTGCGAAGCGTCGGCCCGTTCGCGCGCGTCTCCATCGACCAGTCGCACCTGACGGCGCGCGTGAAAGGCCGCGGGCAGAGTTGGGCTGCCGGGACCACGCTCTATCTGCTCCGGCGCGGCGCCGACTGGGTCATCGTCTCGGTGGCCTCGTGGATTACCTGATGACCCATCGCCGGCGCCGTCAGGCATCTTCGTCCACCTCCTTCGCGAACGAAGGCTCAACGCGCCAGCGCTCGCCGGAAACCAAGGAAGCGTCAGTGCCGACATTGAGGACAAGTCTCCGCGCATTCTGCGTTTGCAGCCTCGGAAGCTCTTTCGTGGGCTGCACGATTCCGCTCGGCGGCACCGAGGCGGTACTCCCGCCGGTCGTGGGACACCTCGAGCGAAGCGACGGGACGCCGATCGCAGGGCGACGGATCGTTGCGGCATCGGGCTACAGCGGGTCGCGCTGCAGCGGCGTGCTCGCCGCGGCTACCTCGGATTCCGAGGGGTCGTTTCGCCTTCCCGCCGTCGTCGCCCGCCCTCAAGTCCCATGGTAGATTCCTTTCGCGGACTTCGGGCTCTCTGACTACTACCTCTGCACTGAATCGACCGGCTCGCTGATCCTGGTCTATCACGGGCTGGGCTCGCTCGATTCAGCTCCGCCGGCCGACACCGTAGGGTGCGTCGAATGGGAGTGGATGTCGCGACGTCGCGTGACCGCTCGGGTGCCGCAGGCAATTACCTCGCGACGGGAGGATCATGGAAGGAAGGGGAGTCGGCCGGTAGTTACCGACTCATCTTGACGGGGGGCGAAGCACCTGGCGGGGCGTCCCGTGCCTTCCTTCAGTGGCTCGAGCCGTCGGCCCGGGGCGCACCGTTCGCCGTGGTCGCCACTCGCGAATTGCCGGTTACCGATGGACTGATCAACCTTCGCGATGGGCACGTGAGTACCGCGAGTAGCGGCCAAGCGTGCGCGGAGGTGCGAGGCCGCTGGAATGGCCGGCGGAGCCTCGATCGACGGCCGCGGGTGTTCGCGTTAGGCGGCCCCCGTGAGGAGATTCATCGCGTACGCGCGTGTGGCGCGGGTGGGTCCGTCGAGTGAGCGACAGCGAAGCCGATGAATCCGATCAGGCCGCAGACTTGGGTACCC
>JABFXM010000486.1 GCA_013361745.1 Gemmatimonadaceae bacterium
TCAATCGCTACCGCCAGGAGTCGTACGCGCTCCGGGCGGAACAGGGGAAGGCGCTCGCCGAGCTGGAGATGCTCGTCGGGCGCGAGCTCGTCGACGCGGACAGCGTGCAGCCGCTCGACGTCGCCGCGAGCGCGGCGAAGGGAGTGACACCATGACGACCGGTATGCTGAACGAATCGCCATTCGGAACGGCGGCGCCGAGCGCGCGGCGTCGCTGGTCTCTCGTCGGGGGCTTCGCGCTGCTGCTCCTCGCGGCGCTGGTGACCGTGTGGCTCGCGACGCGCGACAGGGGCGGCGCGAACGCGACGAGCGCGACCGGCCACAATCACGGAGCAGCGCCCGCCGCGGAAGCGAGCGAGCCCGTGATGCTCTCCGCGACGGAGGCACGGCGCATCGGCGTCACCTATGCGACCGTCGAGCAGGGCGCGCTGCCGATCGAGGTGCGCAGCGTCGCGCAGGTGACCTTCGACGAGACGAAGGTGACGCCCATCGCGCCGAAGATCGACGGCTGGGTGGAGCAGCTGTACGTCAACACGACGGGGCAGGCGGTCGAGCGCGGCGCGCCGCTGCTCGCGATCTACTCGCCGATGCTCGTCAGCGCACAGCAGGAGCTGATCCTCGCGTCGAAGCTCGCGCGCGACGTCGCGTCGGGGACGGAGGAGGCGCGCGCGTCGGCGAAGGAGCTGCGCGAGTCGGCGCGCCGGCGCTTGCTTCTCTGGGACGTGCCGGCGAGCACCGTGGATCGGATCGAGCGCACCGGCGAACCGGAGAAGACCGTGGTGCTGCGTACTCCGGCGGGCGGAGTGGTGCTCCAGAAGAACGTCCTCGCGGGGCAGCGCGTCATGGCTGGCGACGCGCTCTACAAGGTGGCCGACCTGAGCGCGGTGTGGGTGGAGGGAGACGTCTTCGAGCAGGACCTGCCGTCGGTGCGGCTCGGCCAGAGCGTGACGGCGGACTTCCAGGCGCTCCCGGGAGCGCCGCGCAGCGGGCGCATCACCTACGTCTATCCGACGCTCGATCCGGAGACGCGCACAGCGAAGATCCGCGTCGCGCTCGCGAATCCGGGACTGCGACTCAAGCCGGGGATGTACGCGACGATCCGGATCGCGGCGCACGGATCGAGCAGCGCGCTGACGATCCCGCGCTCGGCGGTGCTCTCGACGGGCGAGCGCAACCTCGTCTTCGTGAAGCGCCGCGACGGGATGCTCGAGCCGCGGTACGTCCAGCTCGGTGCGGCAAGCGACGAGCGAGTGCAGGTGCTCGGTGGCGTGGCGGCGGGCGACAACCATCGTCTCCTCGGCGACCTTCCTCGTCGACGCGGAGTCGAACCTCGGCGCCGCGTTAGGCGGGATGGGCGACATGCCGGGGATGGACATGACGATGCCGGTGCAGAAGCCGGCCGCGGCGCCGCGGCGGGACGCGAAGCCATGAAGCGCGTCATCGAATGGTCGGTGCGCAACAGGGTGGTCGTCGCGCTCTTCGTGCTGGTGGCGGTGGTCGGCGGCATCATCGCGCTGCGGCGGACACCGCTCGAAGCGCTCCCCGACCTGTCCGACGTACAGGTGATCGTGCAGGCGGACTACGGCGAGCAGGCACCGCGGATCGTCGAGGACCAGGTCACCTATCCGATCGCCGCGGAGATGCTGAAGGTGCCCGGCGCGCGGACGGTGCGCGGCTACTCCTTCTTCGGCGTCTCCTTCGTCTACGTGATCTTCGAGGACGGCACCGATCTGTACTGGGCGCGGAGCCGCGTGCTCGAGTATCTGAGCGGGATCAAGGCGAAGCTTCCCGAGAGCGTGACGCCGACGCTCGGCCCCGACGCGACGGGGCTCGGCTGGGTCTATCAGTACGCGCTCGAGGACACGACGGGGCGGTTGAACCTCGCCGAGCTGCGCAGCCTGCAGGACTGGCACCTGCGCTACGCGCTGACGTCGGTGCCCGGCGTGTCGGAGGTCGCGTCGGTCGGCGGGTTCGAGAAGCAGTACCAGGTGGACATCGATCCGGCGAAGCTGCTGGCGTACGGAATACCGGTGACGCGGGTGATGAGCGCGATCCAGAACGCGAACCGCGACGTCGGCGCGATGGTGATGGAGCTGTCGGAGCGCGAGTACATGGTGCGCGGGCTCGGCTACCTGAAGAGCATCGGCGACATCGAGAACATCGTCGTGGGCGCGACGTCCGGCGGGACGCCGGTTCGC
>JABFXM010000077.1 GCA_013361745.1 Gemmatimonadaceae bacterium
GAGCTCCTGCGCCTTGCCGCGACGCTCGCCCTCGGCGGCCTCGAGGCGGGCGCGCTCCTGCTCGAGGCGCTTCTTGTTGCCCGGGGTCGCCTCGTAGGCAAGGCCGCGCGGGAGGAGGAAATTGCGGGCGTAGCCCGCGGAGACCTTCACGATGTCGCCGGTGTGGCCGAGCGTGTCGACGGCCTGTCGCAGAATGACTTCCATGGGGAAACTCCGTGCGTTACGGTAGTGGACGCGCCAGGCGGCGCCAATCGAACCAGGTGTCAGCGAGACCGAGCAGTCCGGCCCCGGTGACGAGCGAGAGCAGTCCCGGGAGCGCGATCCCCGTGGTCGTGGGGACGAGCGCCAGCAGCACGCCGATCGCGACGAGCATCCCGAGCGTTCGCTTCGGGAGCACCCACGAGATCACGCCGAGCCCGCGCAGCGCGTAGAGGGACAGGAAGAACACGATCAGGTTGATCCCGAACGTCCGCAGCATCCGGAACGCGACCGCGCGCCCCGGTGCGACCGTCGGAAGCAGCAGCACCGTGAGGCCGACGATCAGCCCCCACACGAGCTGGTCGTTGAAGCGGAAGTCGCGGAGCGAGCCTAACGGCGGCCCGATGCGCGCGCGCCCGATGCGATGGTACAACGCCCACGCGAGCGCGAGCGCGGCGAGCGACTGCAGCGCGAGCAGCGCGGGAAACGCGACGACGCCGGCGCGGGTCACGACGGTGAGCGCGTCGGCCGCCGCGTCGATCGGTGAGACGCCGTCGGGGTACGCGCGCGAGAAGCGCGCGTAGCTCTCCGGCTGGCTGCTGGCGAAGCTGCGCAGCTGCGCCACCGTCGCCGCGTTGCGGCTCTGCAGCTGCCGCGCGACGACGCTCTCGACGACGCCGGTCGGTGCGCGGAGGATCGTCGTGATCCCGAGCGCGGCGACGAGCGCCATCCCGGTCGCGGAGAGCGCGCGCGCAAACAGCGGACGACGCGCATCGACGAGGGCGAGCACGCCGAAGGCGCCGGCGAGGATGATCGCCCAGGCACGGAGGAGAACGTCGTACGATCCCCACGCCCCGCGGCCCTGCGTCATCGTGTACGCGGCGAGCGCGACCCAGAAGAGTGCGAGCGAGCCGCGTCCGCCCGCCCACCAGCCGAGCAGCGTACACACGGCGAAGGCGGGGAGGAGGAGCAGATATCCATCCGTCACGGGGAGCAGCGCCCCCGCGACGGGGATCGCCGGCACGAGCAGGAACGCCGCGAGCGCGAGGAGGATACCGCTCCACCCTCGCGCTCGTGGCGCAGCCTGCGCGACGTCGGTCATCGGCGGTGCAATGACGCTCAGCCCTGGTGTCCCTTGATGTACGGGACCAGGGCGAGGTAGCGCGCCCGCTTCACCGCCGTCGCGAGCTGACGCTGGTGACGGGCGCAGACGCCGCTCAACCGGCTGGGAAGGATCTTCCCCTGCTCGGTGATGAAGCGGCCGAGGGTGCGGTCATCCTTGTAGTCCACGAAGCGAACGCGCGTCTCGCAGAACGGGCAGGTCTTCGTGGGGCGACGCATCATGGCGCTCATTCCTCTTCGTCCTCCTCTTCCTCACGGCGCTTGTTGGCCGCGGCGAGCTCCTCGGGCGTCATCGGCGGCGCGCCGAGCTCGTGCTCGTGGAGAGTGATGAGATGGCGGATCACGCCCTCGTCGAGCTTGATCGCGCGCTCGTACTCGGGGAGCGCACCGGCTTCGGCGTCGAAACGTGCGACGACGTAATAGCCGGTTTCCTTGGTGCCGATCTTGTAGGCGAGCTGACGGCGGCCCCACTGGTCGACCGTGACGTTCCCGGTCGCTCCAACGAGGTCGTGAAAGCGGGTCAGCTTGTCGGTGATGGCGGCGTCTTCGAGTGCAGAGTCGAAGACATACACCGCCTCATACGCGCGGGCCATGTCGTGGCAATCCTCCCTTTGGTCGTGGCCGCCCCTCGCTGGTTGCCGGAGCGAGAGGAGAGTAGTGGCTCACGGGCGGGGGCCCGGAGCGATTGTGGACAGCCACGAAAACTAGTCGGTGCCTCAGTCGAATTTCAACTCTCCGGGAAAGAAAGTGAAAGGACGGGGCGGGATTCGGTGAAAAAGCGGGGCGGGTGCCATTGGAAGGAGCGGGGCGGGGAGCGAGATACCGCGGCGCCGGGGGCGGGGGGCAGGAAACTACCCATACGGACTGA
>JABFXM010000162.1 GCA_013361745.1 Gemmatimonadaceae bacterium
GCCCGTCGGGACGCTCGCCACCGTGAAGGCGATCGACCCGACCGACCTGCGCGCGATGGGCGCGCAGATGATCCTCTCCAACGCCTTCCATCTCCACCGCCGCCCGGGGGACGAGCTCTTTCGCTCGCTCGGCGGGCTCCATCGCTTCATGGCGTGGGACGGCCCGATCCTCACCGACTCGGGAGGATTCCAGGTGTTCTCCCTCGCCGACCTGCGCGAGGTAGGCGAGGAAGGCGTGCATTTCAGGAGCCACATCGACGGGTCGCGCCGCCACTTCACCCCCGAGCTCGTGATGCGCATCGAGCGCAACCTCGGCGCCGACGTCGTCATGCAGTTCGACCACGTGATTCCCGGACAGAGCGAGGAGCACGTCGCGCGCGACGCGACCGAGCGCAGCATCCGCTGGCTCGAGCGCTGCCGCGCGGAGTTCGAGCGGCTCGGCTGCGACGGCGACGCCGAGGGGAAGGCGTACTCGGAGCAGGCACTCTTCCCCGTCGTGCAGGGAGGGATCCACGCGGCGCTTCGCGACGAGTCGGCGAAGCGCGCGCGCGAGGTCGGCGACTGGGTGGGCTACGGGATCGGCGGACTCTCGGTCGGCGAGGCGAAGCCGGACATGTACGCGATGCTCGACGTCATGAACGAGGCGCTGCCACACGATCGGCCGCGCTACCTCATGGGCGTCGGCTTTCCCGAGGATCTCATCGAGGGCGTGCGGCGCGGCGTCGATCTCTTCGACTGCGTCGCGCCGACGCGGATGGGACGCAACGGCGCCGCCTTCACGAGCGAGGGGCGCGTGAACGTGAAGCGCGCCGAGCTTCGCACCGACCCTCGTCCCCTCGACGAGCGCTGCGACTGCCCGCTCTGCAGCCGCTTCTCGCGGGCCTACCTCCGCCACCTCATCGTCAGCGACGAGATCCTCGGGCTTCGACTCCTCTCGCTGCACAATGTACATTTCCTCGTGTCGCTGATGCGCACGGCGCGGGAGTCCATCCGCGCGGGCGACTTCGACCGCTGGAGCCGCGAATGGCTCGAGCGATATCACGCCAAGGCCCGGACCCAATGACCGTCGCATTCCCCGCTCTGCTGGCGCTGATGGCGCCCTCCGCCTCGAACGGCGCGTTCCAGCAGATCTTCATGTTCGGGATGATCTTCGTCATCTTCTACTTCTTCATGATCCTCCCGCAGCAGCGGCAGCGGAAGGAGCACGAGACGCGGGTGACATCGCTCAAGCGTGGCGACGAGGTGGTGACGACCGGCGGCGTCATCGGCGAGGTCGTGCACATCAAGGAGTCGATGAAGGACGGCGCACCGGTGAAGAGCATGGACGACCGCATCACGATCAAGAGCGGAGAGTCGCGCGTGGTCATCGAGCGTCGCAGCATCGCGAAGGTGATCGTCCCGGGCGCGCCGGCCGACACCAAGGCCTGATCCTCCCGAACGTGGCGCTCCTCAAGATCCAGGTCCTCGGCTCGCCGATCCTGCGACAGCAGACCGTCCCGGTGGAGACGATCACCGACGAGCTGCGGACGCTGATCGACGACATGATCGAGACGATGTACGCCGCGCGCGGGATCGGTCTCGCCGCGCCGCAGGTCGGGCGCAGCGAGCGCGTCGCGGTGATCGACGTCGAGGGCGACTCGCCCTTCGCGATCATCAACCCGCAGATCGTCCGCAACGACTCCGACCTCGCGAAGGCGGAGGAGGGATGCCTCTCGATCCCCGACGTGTACGGCGACGTGGCGCGCCCCGAGAAGGTGACCGTGCGCGCGATGGATCGCGACGGGAGGGAGTTCGAGCTCGAGGCGGAGGGGCTGCTCGCGCGCTGCCTGCAGCACGAGATCGACCACCTCGACGGGCGGCTGTTCATCGACTATCTGAGCACGCTGCGCCGCAAGGCGGTGATGGCGAAGTGGGCGACGATCAAGGGGAAGTATCCCGGCTACATCCGCACCCTGACGGCCGAGGAAGTGGCCGAGCATCACCACCGCGACGAGGAGCTCTAGGCTGCGCGTCGTCTTCTGGGGGACGCCGGAGTTCGCGGCGACGCCGCTGCGCGCGCTCCTCGGCGAAGGGTTCGACGTCGTCGGCGTGGTGACGCAGCCCGACCGCGCCGTCGGCCGCTCGCGCTCGACGCTCGTCCCCTCGCCGGTTAAGGAGATCGCGCTCGCCGAGGGGATTC
>JABFXM010000556.1 GCA_013361745.1 Gemmatimonadaceae bacterium
TCGAGGTTCGTCGCGAGGCCGAGGGAGATCGCGTTCTGCCGCAGCGACGCGAGGTCGCCGGCGCGGCTGCGGCCCTGCGCGTTCAGGAACTCCTCGCTCGCGTGCCCGGCGCGCGCGAAGCTGTAGGCGAAGCTCGGCGTGATCGAGTGACGGAATCGCGAGAAGGGGCCGAAGCCGGGAAAGAGGCCGAAGAACGTCGGCGTCGAGGAGAGCGCGAACTGCGGGCGCTTGCCCTGGGTGACCCACATGCCGCCGGTGCGCTCGTTGCGCAGCGCCGCGTACGCGCTCCCGTCCTCGTTCACGAAGTTGATCGACGGCGACAGGTTCCAGCTTCCGCGCAGGAGCTGCGGGAGGCCGAAGCCGAAGTCGTACGACATCCCCGTCTCGAAGGTCTTCGCGTAGACGCGCGTCGTCGTATCGCGTCCGGTGATCACGCGCTGCGCGAATGGAAAATTGTTCTCGAGGTCGCGGGCCGCGAAGTTCAGCGAGAGCGTGAAACCGCGGATCGTGAGAGGGCTGCCGAGCGAGAGGTCGGTGACGCGGCTGCTGCCGAGCCGCTTCACGCTGTCGGTCGGGGTGAAGCGGAAGGGGATCTGCAATCCCGAGTTGATCCGGTCCTGCGTCCGGTTTCTCGCGTTGAGCGACGGAGTCCACGACAGCCAGTCGCCGACGCTGACCGTCGGCGTCGTGAGGCTGAGCGTCGGCAGCGTCATGTTGATCGTGCCGCCCAACGTCTCGCTGCGATCGCCACCCAAGCTGACGCGCGTCGGCCCGAACGCGGTGGAGAAGTTCGCGTTCGAGTTGATCGACGAGAGCGCGCTGTACGGATTGGTGTCGCTCCGACGGGACGCGGTCGCGTTGGTCGCGTAGTTGATCGCGGTGTTGAACGAGGTGGTCTGCGAGAACGACTGGTTGTGGTTCCAGCGGTAGTTCATGCTCTTGCCGTACGCGCCGGTGAGCCGCTCGAGCTCGAGGTTGCCGGAGAGGAAGCGATCGAGCCAGCGGTACTCGAAGGCCCCGCGCGTGTTGAGCTGCCCGCCGTAGCCGCCGGGGCGCGGGCGGGCCCCGCTCACCCAGTCGAGGCTGACCAGCGCGCCCATGTACTCGTTGATCGCCCAGTAGTAGCCGAGGTCGTCGACGCGCCGCTGGTAGTACGGGTTGTTGCGGACGATGTCGGAGACGCCGATGCGCGGCGGGATCAACCCGCTGCGGCGTCCCTTCCGGAGATCCTGGAACATGAAGGGGAGCCACGCGACCGGGACGTCCTCGATGTAGAGGATCGCCGGCCGCGCGACGAGGATCCGTCCCTGGACGAGCTTGATCTCCTTCGCCTTGAAGTAGTAGTCGGGATTCGGATCGCTGCAGCTGGTCAGCGTCCCGTTCCGCGCGTAGAAGCGCTGCTCGGCCTTCGAGCTGTCGGCGCGGGTCGTCGTGTCGCTCTGGAAGAACGAACGCCGCGCGCTGAGGAACCAGGTCTGCCCGCTCTCGACCGAGGTCGAGACGTTGGTGACCGCGCCGCGCCGGTTCTCGATGTCGTAGGCGATGCGGCCGAGCGCGATGACGTCCGCCGGACCCTGGGACGGGTCGCGGAGGATCGCGGTGTCGCCGAGCGCGAGGACGATCTTCGTCGAGTCGCTGTAGAGGATCGTGTCGGAGACGATGATGCTCTGCTCGCGCTGGACGGCGGCGTCACCGTTGAGGATGATCTGCCGCCCCTGCGCCTGGAACAGGACCTCGTCGGACTTGTAGCGCGTCGCGGTCATCCCCTCGCGCTTGAGGAGCGAGGTCATCACCGAGTCGTCGTCGGTCCATTTCACGAGCTCGCGCTGCGCGGTGGTGTCGCGGCCGACGCGCGCCGAATCGGCGCCGCCGCGACGCGTGGTATCGCGCGGCTGCTGGCGCGTGGGCGGACGCGAGGGCTGACGTGGAAGACGCACCTGCGCGAGCGCGGGCGACGCGCACGCGACCAGCACCGCCGCGCCGAGAACGGCGCGGCGCAGCGCGCGATTCGTCATGCGCTGCCGACCGCCGGCTCCTCACCGGCGGCGACGACGCGCTTGTCGCGTCTCCGCTTCACGAAGTACGAGAGGAAGATGCTCAGCTCGAACAGGATGAAGAGCGGCACCGCCATCGCGATGGTCGCCGTGACGGCATCGCCGGGGGAGAGGATCGCTCCCA
>JABFXM010000294.1 GCA_013361745.1 Gemmatimonadaceae bacterium
GCGTCCGTCTTCCAGTAGTCGCAGAAGCCGCACTTCGCGTTGCAGCGAAGTGTGACCTCGAACTGGACGGAGATCGGCCGATGGCGAACCGTCAGCCAGGCGTACTTCGCGAGGAAGACCGGGACGTCCCAGGGCTTGAAGCGCGTCGAAAGCATGGTCTCGCCCCGTCAGTCGATCATGGGAAGATGCAGGCCGCTCGCGCGCGCGGTCTCGCGCGCGAGCTCATAGCCGGCGTCGGCGTGTCGCGCCACGCCGATGCCCGGATCGTTCGTCAGCACGCGCTCGAGCCGGAGGCGCATCTCCGGCGTTCCGTCGGCGACGATCACCTGCCCCGCGTGCAGCGAGTTGCCGATGCCGACGCCGCCGCCATGGTGGAAAGATACCCACGAGGCCCCGGATGCAACGTTGAGCAGCGCGTTGAGCACCGCCCAGTCGGCGATCGCGTCGCTGCCGTCCTTCATCGCCTCGGTCTCGCGGAAAGGAGAGGCGACGCTTCCCGTATCGAGGTGGTCGCGGCCGATGACGAGCGGCGCCGGGCGCTCGCCGCGCGCGACGAGGTCGTTGAGCGCAACGCCGAACTTCGCGCGCGCGCCCTGCCCCAGCCAGCAGATCCGCGCGGGAAGCCCCTGGAAGCTGATGTGCGTTCGCGCCGCCTCGATCCAGCGCCGCAGGTGCGCATCCTCGGGGAACAGCTCGAGCACGAGCTCGTCGGTCCGCGCGATGTCGCGCGGATCGCCGGAGAGCGCCGCCCAGCGGAACGGGCCCTTCCCCTCGCAGAACAGCGGACGCACGTACGCCGGAACGAAGCCGGGAAAGTCGAAGGCGTTCGCGACGCCGGCGTCGAAGGCGACGGTGCGGATGTTGTTGCCGTAGTCGAAGGTGACCGCCCCGCGCTCCCGCAGCGCGAGCATCGCGCGCACGTGCTCCGCGATCGACGCCGTGGAGCGCGCGAGGTACGCCTCGGGGTCGCGCCGGCGGAGCTCCGCCGCGGCGTCGAGCGAGAGGCCGGCTGGGACGTAGCCGTTGAGCGGGTCGTGCGCGCTCGTCTGGTCGGTGAGCACGTCGGGGACGACGCCGTTCGCGACGAAGGCCGGGACCAGCTCGGCGGCGTTGCCGACGAGACCGACGGACAGCGGCTCGCGCGACGCGGCCGCCTCGCGGATCCAGCCTAACGCTTCACCGACGTTCCGCGTCTTCCGGTCGCAGTAGCCGGTGGCGATGCGCTTGTCGATCCGCGACTCGTCCACCTCGATGCCGAGAAAGGCGGCCCCGTTGAGCGTCGCGGCGAGCGGCTGCGCGCCGCCCATCCCGCCCAGTCCCGCGGAGAGCACGAAGCGGCCGGCGAGCGTGCCCCCGAAGTGCTGTCGCGCGACGGCGCCGAAGGTCTCGTAGGTCCCCTGGACGATGCCCTGCGAGCCGATGTAGATCCACGACCCCGCCGTCATCTGCCCGTACATGATCAGCCCCTTCCGCTCGAGGTCGCGGAAGACCTCCCAGGTCGCGAAGCGGCCGACGAGGTTGCTGTTCGCGATCAGGACGCGGGGCGACCATTCGTGCGTGCGGAAGACGGCGACCGGCTTCCCGCTCTGCACGAGGAGGGTCTCGTCGTTCTCGAGGTCACGCAGCGCGCGGACGATCGCGTCGAACGAGGGCCAGTCGCGCGCCGCCTTCCCCGTCCCTCCGTACACGACGAGGTCCTCGGGGCGCTCGGCGACCTCCGGGTCGAGGTTGTTGCAGAGCATCCGGAGCGCGGCCTCCTGCTGCCACCCCTTGCAGGAGATCTCGCGGCCGCGCGGCGCGCGAATCGGCGGGTGCAGAGTCGCCGTCACGACGCCAGCTCGGTCGAGGTGAAGCGGCCCTCGGCGACGGCCTCGGCGAGCACGGCGATGTCGCCGGCGAGGACGCGATCGCTGCCTAACGGCGCGACGAGCGAGCGGACGACGCGGTGCGCGCGCACCACTCCGCGCCCGGGGGTGAGCGGAGCACGGCAGTCGATCCCCTGCGCGCCGCACATCAGCTCGATCGCGAGGATGTGGCGCAAGTTCTGGACGACGCGGCGCAGCTTCCACGCCGCCCCCATCGCCATCGGGACGACGTCCTCCTTGCTGCCGTCGGTCGGGATCGTGTCGACGCTCGCCGGATGGGAGAGCACCTTGCACTCGCTCGCGAGCGACG
>JABFXM010000522.1 GCA_013361745.1 Gemmatimonadaceae bacterium
ATCATATCGAGCCGCGTAAGTTACTGGGAGATAACGAGATTGTCAAACGGCAGTGACTGGTGAGACAGAGAACCAGTGAGACGGTCGGACGGCAGGCCGTCTCGCCGTCTCACCGTCTCACCGTCTCACCGTCTCACCGTCTCACCGTCTCACCGTCTCACCGTCTCACCGTCTCACTAATTCCAGAAATCCCACCGCACCCCATAGAACTGCATCTGGCGCGGCATGAAGAAGCCCGGCACCTGGGCGTAGCGCTCCTGGAGCAGGTTGCGGAACTGGTACGAGATCACCGCCGTCTCGATCCGGATCTCCAGCTTGAACGCGACCGTGCGGAACCCCTGCGCGACGCGGGTGCTGTCCCCGGACGCGACGTAGGTGTTGCTCCGATATTCGTGCGCCAGCGAGCCGAGGAGGCCGAAGTTTCCGCGCGGAAAGCGATTGAGGAGGTTCGTCTGGATGTACAGCTCGGCGCGCGATTGATACTGCGGCCGGTAGAGCCCGGTGGAATCGTTCCACCGCACCGCCCACGCATCCACGTTCACCGCCTTGTACAGGCGTCCGCGCAGCGCCGCCGTCGCGCCCGTCGCTTCGCCTTCTACCCGGACCGCTCCCGCGCCTGATCCACCGGCCCCGAGGTCGGCGGGGGGAAGGAGCGTCGTCGCCCCACGCCGCACCACGCCCCCGCTCACCCACACGTCGCGCAGACGGATCCCCGCCTCCGCGCGCAGGTTGGTCCGCGACGCCAGCTCGTACCGGGCGATCCGCGACTGGTCGAACGCACCGACGCTGTCCAGCGTCGGCGGGGCGGAGACGACGCCGGTCGCGGAGAGCACGGGGGTGTTCTCGAAGACACCGAAGTTCCGGATGAACAGCCCCGACCCCGTGCGCGACGCCGATCCGACCAGCGCGATCCGGTGCAGCGGCGCGAGCCGCACCGTCCCCTCCACCCGCGCCGGATAGAGCGCGCTCTTTCCTTCGGCGAACGCGGAGACCGCCAGCCAGGGCCGCTCGAACGAGGCGCGTCCCGAAAGCACGTGCGAGGTCCGCGGATAGGCGCGGCGAATCCGCTCCGCCGCGCTGACGCGCACGCCGGCGAGCGTCGCACCCCCGGTGACGAGGAGCTGGTTCTCGTACGTCGTCGAGTCGGGGACCTGGGTGGCGGTCGTCGTCGTGCCGAACGAGGAGGCCGCCCGGTGCGAACTCCCGCGATAGCCCTCCGCCCCCGCCAGCAGCTGGAACCACCGGCCGTTCTCCGGATCGCCGTTGCCGACCCGCGCGTACGCCGTGATGCGCCGGTTCTGGAGCGCGTTCACGGTGTCGCGCGTGTCGTCGACGTTGCCGGTGCCGACCCACGGGCCGCGATCCACGTCGCCCCGCTCCCCGAACAGGTCGACGCTCCACGGCCCGCGCGTCATGCCGAACCGGCCCATGACGTGAAGCACGTCCGACAGCGGCAGCCGTCGATCGGGCTGGATGCTGAACTGCTCGGCCGCGACCTGGAACGCCTCGCCGTGGTCGTAGCGCCGGCCGAAGAACGCGCGGTAGTGCGTCGTGCTCTGGTCGCCGAGCCCGACGTCGGCGCGGGTGTACGGGCTCACCCGGTCGACGCGCCAGCTCCGCGCATAGACGCGGATCTCCTCCGCGCCGCGCTCGATCCGGAGCTCCTCCAGCGCGTAGAGCGACAGGTCGTTGACCGGCGAGATCCCCTGCCCTCGCCGCTCCAGCGGATCGAGCTCGAGCCCGTCGAGGAAGATGCGCACGTGCCGGAGATCGCCCTGCGACGCCACGACCGCCGGCGCGGCGAGCCACCCGGTCGTGAGCTCGGTGACCTCCGGCACGCGGCCGAGCAGATCGGACAGCGTGAGCGCGCCGGTGGCGAACATCGCCGTCCGATCGTAGACGCGCGCCGCGCCGATCTCGAGCACCGGGGGCGCCTCGGCGCGCGCGAGCGGCGGCTTGATCGTGTCCTTCTTCACCGAGTCGCGATTGACGTTCGGCGGCAGAGGTACGATCCCGCGCAGGAGCGAGTCGTTCTTCACCATCGAGTCGGCGCGCGGCGGTGTCGGCACGCGGATCGTGTCGCGCCCCTGCGGCGCACGGACCTCGCGCGCCCGCGCCGTGTCCGCTCGCGTGGGCGTCGTGTCGCGGCGGGCGCGCGCGGTGTCGGGTCGCAC
>JABFXM010000146.1 GCA_013361745.1 Gemmatimonadaceae bacterium
GGTGAGGGTGAGCCAGCGGTCCACCGACGCGCCGATGCAGTCGAAGCCGGCGCCGATGTTCGAGGTCGACGCGGGGACGCGGACGACGACGGAGCGGCTCATGCGCGTGCCTCCGCCAGACGGCGCGCCTCGCGCACGTCGGGGAGCTCGCGCGCCGCGGTGACGGTGGCGGCGAGGGGTGCGATCGGCGCGACGACCGCGGGCGCCACGTGGGCGTCGACGCGCGCGGCGCGGATCGCCTCCTCCTCGCCGTCGTCGATCGGGTAGCAGTGCTCGGGCGCCGGGAAGCGGCGGGAACGGACGTCCGAGGCGTACTGGCGAAACGACGCCTCGACGACGCCGCCGACGTCGGCGTAGCGCTTGACGAACTTCGGCCGGATGTCGCCGACGAAGTTGCCTAACGCGTCGTGCGAGATGACGAGCTGGCCGTCGACGTGCGGCCCGGCGCCGATGCCGTAGACGAGGAGGTCGACGCGCTCGCGGACGTACGCCGCCGCTTCGGCGGGGATCGCCTCGAGGAGCACCGAGAAGGCACCCGCCTCCTGCAGCGCGAGCGCGTCCTCGGTGAGACGCTCGACCGCCGCGAGGGTCTTTCCCTGCACGCGATAGCCGCCGAGCTGGCCGAGGCTCTGCGGGGTGAGGCCGAGGTGTCCCATCACAGCGATGCCGGCGTCCGTCATCGCGCGGACGCGATTCGCGATGCGCTTCCCTCCCTCGCACTTCACCGCGTCGCACCCGGCGGCGATGAAGGCGCCCGCGTTGCGGATCGCGTCCTCGTCCGAGGTCTGGTAGGAGAGGAAGGGCAGGTCGCCGACGACGAAGGCGCGCTTCGCGCCGCGGCAGACCGCGCGGGCGAAGACGAGCATCTCCTCCATCGTGATGCCGACGGTGGTCGGCAGGCCGAGCACCGTCATCGCCGCGGAGTCGCCGACGAGGAGCATGTCGACGCCGGCGCGATCGGCGTAGACCGCGGTCGGGTAGTCGTAGGCGGTGATGAAGACCGCCTTCTCCTCACGCGCGCGGAGGGCGGCGAGGGTCGCGGTGGTGACCTTCTTCACGGGTGCCGGCTGGGCGGGAGTGATGCGTGAGCTCATGGCGATGTCCTCGCGTCAGGCGAGCGATGTGAAGAAGGCGGCGATCCCGTCGACGCCGGCGGCGACGTCATCGGCGACTCCGGCGAAGGAGATGCGAAGGCCGTTCGCGCCGCCGGGGCCGAAGCCGGTGCCCGGCAGCAGCGCGACGCCGCGCTCGTCGAGGAGACGGTCGGCAAGCTGCTTGACCGTGAGTCCGGTCGCGCGCAGCGCCTCGCTGACGTCGGGAAAGGCGTAGAACGCGCCGGCGGGCGCGGGACAGCGCAGGCCGGGGACGCCGCGCAGCCGGTTGACGATGAGATCGCGGCGGCGGCGCAGCTCGGCGACCATCGCGTGGACGGAATCCTGCGGCCCTTCGAGCGCGGCGATGCCGGCGCGCTGCACGAAGGGTGGCGTGCAGGTGTGGCCGTTCACCGCGAGCACCGTCGCGCGCTCGACGAGCCACCGCGGAAGCAGCGCGTAGCCGAGCCGGTAGCCCGTCATCGCGTACGCCTTGGAGAATCCGTCGACGAGGATGGTGCGGTCGAGAAGCCCCGGGATCGCGGCGATGCTCGGCGTGAAGCCTTTAGGGTCGTCGAAGGTGATGCGGCCGTAAATCTCGTCGGTGATGACGAAGAGATCGTGGGCGAGCGCGAGCTCGGCGAGGCGCTCGAGGCCGGGCGCGCTCACCGTCCCGCCGGTGGGATTGTGCGGCGCGTTGAGGCAGATGACGCGCGTGCGCGGAGTGATCTTCGCCTCGATGTCGTCGATGTCGGGGGCGAAGGCGCGCGCCGCGTCGAGCGCGTAGCCCACCGGTGTCGCGCCGACGAAGCGCGTCATCGACGGATAGATCGGGAAGCCGGGGTCGGGGAGGAGCACCTCGTCGCCCGCGTTCACCGTCGCGAGGATCGCGTAGAAGACGGCGGTCTTCGCGCCCGGCGTGACGAGGACGTTCTCGGCGCTCGCGGTCACGCCGCGCCGAGCGAGCGCGTCGACGATCGCGCCGCGGAGCGCGGGGAGTCCGGCGGGCGTTCCGTAGCGCGCGTCGCCCTCGGCGAGCGCGCGCTGCGCCGCCTCGACGATGTGCGGCGCCGGCGCGAA
>JABFXM010000312.1 GCA_013361745.1 Gemmatimonadaceae bacterium
ACGCTGTCGTAGGCGAGGGCGCGCGAGACGCGCGGCAGAATCTCTGTCAGCAGCTGCAGCGGGACGACGAGGCGTCCGTCGACGAGCAGCGGAGCGATCGCGAGCGGAAATACCGAGTCGCCGACGCTCACGAACGGCAGGTGCTCGGCGACGTCGAGGGCGACGCCGCCGACGACGATGGCGTAGTGGCCGTTAGGCAGCGGCCGCATCGTGGCGCCGAGCGCGGGGCCGAGCAGGTCGGCGCGGACGCCCGGTCCGGCGACGGTGCGGGTGACGGGAACGTTGACGACGTGCGCGCCCGACCGGATGACGAGCTCGGCGGGCGCGGAGAGCTGGAACGCGAGAAGGAGCGCCGCGATCATCGGCGGCGGAACTCGCGAGCCATCTCGCGCTCGGCGTCGCGCTCGCGCGCGCTCTCCCGCTTGTCGTGCAGCTGCTTACCCTTGCCGAGCGCCATCGTCACCTTCGCGATGCCGTGCTTGAAGTAGAGATCGAGCGGGATCAGCGTCAGCCCCTGCCGCTCGACCGCGCCGATGAGGCGCTTGATCTCGCGGCGATGGAGGAGGAGCTTCCGCGTCCGCTCGGGCTCGTGGTTGAACTGGTTTCCCTTCTCGTAGGGCGAGATGTGGAGGTTGAGCAGCCAGACCTCGCCGTCCTTCACGATTCCGTAGGCGTCGGTGAGGTTCGCCTTGCCGTTGCGGAGCGACTTGACCTCGGTGCCGGTGAGCACGACACCGGCCTCCCACGTCTCCAGAATCTGGTAGTCGTGGCGGGCGCGTTTGTTCCGCGCGATCGGCTCGATCGCGTCCTTGTCGGCGGGCTTCGGCATGGCGGTGCGGTGGAGAGACGCGGCGCGGAGACGGTGCGCCGGCCGGCTGGCAAGTTAGACGCGGCCACTGGCGCGAGCAACGGAGCGGATCACCGATGCGCGTTGACGCACTCGCACGTCGCGGCTACATTTCACGACTCACGCCGAAGTGGTGGAACTGGTAGACGCGCTGCGTTCAGGGCGCAGTGGGCTTAAGCCCGTGGGGGTTCGAGTCCCCCCTTCGGCACTGAAAGGCGGCGATCAGCCGTCAGCAGGAAGGAAAAGCGGCGCTCCATCGGGGCGCCGCTTTTGTTCGTGGTCGTGCCGCCTCCAGGTCCGACGACGAGCGCTCAGCGCGCAGCCTTCGCGGCGAGTGACGGCGCGACATCCTCCGGCAGCTGCGCGGTGCCGAAGCGCGCACGCAGCGCGTCGCTCGCGACGGCGAGCGCATCGAGCGCGATGGTGCCTGCACGGAGCGCGATCGGATCGGACGGCGACGTCGGGCGGCCGAGGAAGGTGAGGAGGACGAGGCCGAGCCGCGGCGTCGCCGGCGTCGCTTCGCGCGAGAGGAGGACGCCGCGATAGCTCGCGAGGCGCTCGTTGAACTGGGCGCGGGCCACCGCGGCGCGGTCGTGCGCGACGCTGGAGTCCGCGTCGAAGGCGCGCGTGATCGCGCGCGCGATCGCAGCCGGGGTGCGATCATCGAGCGCATCGCGTTCCGCCGCGAGGAGGATCGCCGCGCGCTGGAGGTAGCGCAGCTCCCAGCGCGCGTGGTCGGCGTCGTCGTTCGGCTCGAGTGAGGTGAGCCAGGCGACGTCCGCGGCGTTGGGCTCGAACCAGAGGTCCCGGACATAGCTCGCGGCGTGACGCCGGAGCCGCCACGCCGCGAGAAAGTCGAGCCGCGGTCGCATGCCGGGAACGCTCAGGACTGCAGCACCGGAAGCGGGCGGCGGCCGTCGGCGCGATCCTCGGCCGTGCCGTGCGACATCGTCGCGAGGAGCCCGATGCGCTCGCGGACGACACCTTCCTCGGCGAGCAGGTCACTGAGATGGACGCTCTCGAGGACGTCGTCGATCCGCTGCTGGAGCATCATCCAGACGGGACGGATGCTGCACCCCTCGGACGCGGAGCAGCGCGACGTCTCGACCGGATGACTGACGCAGTGCAGGTCGAAGGTCGTCAGCTCCGAGGCCGCGATCACCGCGCGCACGGAGATCTCCTCGGCCGGAAGCGCGAGGGAGTAGCCCCCATGCGCACCACGCGTGCTCTTCACGATTCCCGCGCGGCGCATCCGGAGCAGGATCTGCTCGACGTAGTCGCCAGGCAGCCGCTCCTGAGCCGCAACCTGGCGCCCGGTGATGGGCCCCTCACTCGCGCGACGCGCGAGATGCAGCGCGCAGATCAGTCCGTATTCGGCCCAGGTTGTGATACGCACGTCTTGAGGATAGAGGGGGCGTGCGGGAGGGACAAGGGGCGACGGCATCGCCGTCGCCCCTTGTCATGTGTCATCCAGCGGCGACCGCGCCGTGCTTGCCGCCGGGCACGCCGATCTCCGTCATCTTGCGGAGATCGAGCACGTCGTCGATCTCGTCGGACGGGAGAAGCTGGTCGCGCTTCACGAGATCGCGAATGAGCACGCCTTCCTTGACGGACTGCTTGCTGATCTCCGCGGCTTTCGCGTAGCCAATGTGCGGCATCAGCGCCGTCGCGAGCGCGGCCGAACGCTCGACCCAGTAGGCGCACATGTCCTCGTGCGCCTCGATCCCCTTCACGCAGCGCTCGGTGAGCGTCGCCGCGGCGTTGGTGAGGATGATCATCGAGAGCAGGAGGTTGTGCGCGATCACCGGCATCATCACGTTGAGCTCGAGCTGCCCGTGCTCCGACGCGACGGCGACGGTAGTGTCGCAGCCGATGACCTGGAAGCAGACCTGGTTCACCATCTCCGGGATCGACGGGTTGATCTTGCCAGGCATGATCGAGGACCCGGGCTGCACGGCGGGAAGCTTGATCTCGTCGATGCCGGTGCGCGGACCCATCACCATCAGTCGCATGTCGCTCGCGATCTTGCTCAGATCGATGGCGAGCCCGCGCAGCGTCGCGCTGAAGGCGGCGGCGTCGCCCATGCTCTGCATCAGCTGGATGCGATCCTTGCCGACACGCAGATCGAGACCGGTGATCTGCTTCAGGTACTTGTTCATCAGCGCCGGATATTCCTTCTCCACCGTCACGCCGGTACCGACGGCGCTGCCGCCGATGCCGAGGTCGCGGAGATAGTCGGCGGCTTCCTTCACGCGACGGACGGCGCGGTCGATCGAACCGGCGTAGGCCGTGAACTCCTGACCGAGGCGGATCGGCATCGCGTCCTGCAGATGCGTGCGCCCCGCCTTCACGATGTGATCGAACTCCTTCCCCTTCGCGGCGAGGGCGTCGCGGAGTCCCTCGAAAGCCTTCACCAGCGAGTCGAGCCGCGACAGCGCCGCGAGGCGGATGTTCGTCGGAATCGTGTCGTTGGTGCTCTGCGCCATGTTGACGTGATCGTTCGGGTGCACGGGCTTGTACTCACCGCGCTTGCCGCCGAGCAGTTCGTTGGCGCGGTTCGCGAGCACCTCGTTCACGTTCATGTTGTGCGAGGTCCCCGCGCCCGCCTGGTACGGATCGACCACGAACTGATCGCGCCACTGTCCGCCGAGGACCTCGTCCGCCGCCTGGACGATCGCGTCGGCGAGCTTCGCGTCGAGCCGCCCGGTCTCCTTGTGCGTCAGTGCCGCCGCCTTCTTGATCCACACCTGCGCGATGACGAAGGGCTCGAGGGGACGCAGCCCGCTGATGGGGAAGTTCTGGACGGCGCGCTGCGTCTGAACGCCGTAGAGCGCGCCCGCGGGAACCTGGAGGGGACCGAGGGGATCCTTCTCGGTGCGAAAGCCGTCAGCCATGAGGCGAAGCTCCTGAGAGTCGGTTCGGAGCGCGGCGGAAGACGCCACGCCACTCGCAATATAGCGCCTGACGGTGCGGCGACCATCGGAAAAAGAACGGAGCCCCTCGCGGGGCTCCGTCGATCACCGGGCGATGTCGCGCCTACTCCTTCACGATCGTCGTGTCGCGCCGCACCACGACGGTGACGAAGCCGTCGCCGACCTGCGACGTCGTCGTGAGGAAGCGGCTGAAGGCGACCCCACGGTGCACGTGCAGCGAGTCCACCCCCGCCCGCTCCCACGGCTCGAGGAAGGTGCGGTTGATCGTGAAGTCGCCGTCGTCACGCGCGATGCACACGATCTCCATGTTCGGGTAGCCGGTCGTCGACGCGCTGTCCGTGTACTGCAGGGAGATCTGCATGGCGGTCGACGGATTCGGCGACGGCGTCCACTGCACCCGGATGCCCGTGCCCGTGACGGAATCGTCCACGGGCTGTGGAGTGAAGGTCTGCACGGTCGCCGCGCGAACGCTGAACGGGGGGAAGCCGCCCGGATTGCCGGCTGCCTTGAAGGTCACCGTGTCACTGCCGGGAGCGAAGTTCGGCAGCGAATCGTTGGTCCAGTAGGCCTCGCCCTGCGTCGTCTGCTTCTCGAGCAGCGGGACGGTGCGCGTCGTCGTGTCGACGTTGCCGTGGAGGCTGAGCGTGACGCTGCCCGGCTCGAAGGGCGAGGTCGTACGCACGGACAGGGGCACTATCTTCGCGGGCTGCTGGCACCCCTCGGGCAGGCTTCCGCTCCCGATCACGCCGGTGATGCGCGCCTGGGTGAAGAGCGCGGTGCCCTTCGCGACGAAGCCGCTCGGGCGAGCCGATGCGGTGAGGGTGTTGAGGTCGAGAAAGGCGAAAGGCCGCAGCGGCGGGACGTCGACGGTCGAGGCGCACGCGGTGAGCGCGACCAGGGCCGCCGCCATGGCGACGGACGAGCGATGGTTCATTGGAATCCTCGAAGGGTAAGAACGCCGTCACGAAGCGACGGTGCTGCATCCGCGATCACTGAGAGGGGCAGGAATGCGCGCCCCCGGGGCGCCGGGGCGACGGCGGCTCTCCTACACTATAACGGGTCGGATGCTCCCCCAGCATGCGCGCCCCCGGTCTCGCCGCGCACCCGGGCGACGGCGCTCCCCGCCGCCACCACGGCGGCGAGCATCCCGGCGCCGAGCCAGAGCACGCTCGCGCCGTGCAGCCTGCCGAAGGCGACACGGCGCGGGTCGGTGCGCGGAAGATCCTCCACCGCCCCGGGGATCGCCGCCCTCACCCGCTCGATCCGCGGCGCGACGACGAGCTGCCCGACCGCGCACGATACCGCCGTGATCAACCCGGCGACCGTGCCCGCGGTCACCAGCCGGCGTCCGTGGCTCCCCCGCGCGAGAACGATCAGCGCAACCCCGGCCGCCAACCCCCAGTAGAAGATCACCGGCAGGACGCGTCCGACGAGCGCGCCGGCCAGGGCCCGCGTCGGCAGCACGGCGAACGCCGCCGGTGCGACCGCGGCGGCGAAGAGAGTCCCCGCGCCCAGCCAGCTGCCCGCGACGAGGAGCTGCGCCGCCGCCGCGGTGCGCGCGGGATCGCGCGAGGTCATCCGCCGGCGACTCGCGCGACGCCGTTCAGGAAGGGATTCGTCTCGAGCTCGCGCCAGATCGTCGTCGCCGGCCCGTGACCGGGATGCACGTGGAGCGCGGGCTCCAGCGCCATCACGCGCGCGAGCGAGCGCGTCATCGCGCGAGGGTCGGAGAGCGGAAGGTCGGTCCGCCCGATCGAGCCCGCGAAGAGCAGATCGCCCGCGAGCAGCAGGCCGGTGCCGGCGCTCTCGAAGACGCAGTGTCCCGGCGCGTGCCCCGGCGTGTGCAGGACCCGGAACTCCTCGTCGCCGACGCGCAGGATGTCGCCGTCGGCGAGCGCGTGATCGGCGGGTGGCGGACTCTCGAAGGGAAGACCGTACGCCGCCGCCTGCCATGCGCCGCGCTCGTACAATGGCTGGTCGTCGGGATGCATCCAGATCGGCACGTCGTGCACGCGCTTCACCGCCGCGATGGCGCCGATGTGATCGATGTGCGCGTGCGTCAGCCAGATCGCGGTGAGCCGCGCGCCGCTCGCCGCGACCGCCCGGAGGATTCGCTCTCCCTCCGCGCCCGGATCGACGAGGACCGCTTCATCGCGCGCCTCGTCGACGACGAGATAGCAGTTCTCCTGGAATGCGCCGACGGTGTGGCTGGTGACGCGCATCTCAGGCGTAGCCGCCGGCCCTCACGTGCGCGCTCTCCAACGCCTCGCCCGCGCGCGCCGCCTTGCTCGCGCCGTCGCCGGCCTCGCGCAGCCCCTTGATGTACTTGTCGGCCGCGATCGCGGCGGTAGTCGCGTCGCCACACGCGGTCGTCACCTGGCGCGTGAGCTGCGACCGCAGATCCCCCGCGGCGAACAGCCCCGGGATCGAGGTCATCATCGCGTCGTCGGTCTTCACGTACCCCATCTCGTCGTGGGCGAAGTGGCCGTCGATGATCCCCGTGTTCGGACGGAAGCCGATGAAGACGAACAGTCCGGTGACGTCCATCGTCTTCCGCTCGCCGGTGACGACGTTCTGAACGCGCAGCCCGGTCATCCCGACGCCAGGCTCGCCGAGCACTTCCTCGGCGACGGTGTTCCAGACGACCTCGATCTTCGGGTTCTCGAAGACGTGCTTCTGCACGACGGCGGAGGCGCGGAAGCTGTCGCGCCGATGGACGAGATAGACCTTGCTCGCGAAGCGCGTGAGATAGTCCGCTTCCTCGCACGCGGCGTCGCCGCCGCCGACGACGACGATCGTCTGGGCCTTGAAGAAGTTCGCGTCGCAGATCGCGCAGTAGGAGACGCCGCGCCCCGCGTACTCGAATTCGCCGGGGATCCCGAGCTTGAGCGGCGTTCCGCCCGCGGTCGCGATCACCACCGGCGAGCGATAGACGTCGCCGAGGTCGGTGCGCGTCTCGAAGCTTCCGTCCTCGAGCTTGCGCACGCTCTGCACGTTCACGAACTGCTGGAACTCGGCGCCGAAAGTCTGCGCGTGCGCCGCGAACTTCTCGGCGAGGTCGCGTCCGAGGATCTTCGGGAAGCCGATGACGTCGTCGAGGTACTCGGTGTTCAGCAGCTCGCCGCCCGGCTCGCCGCGCTCGAGGACGACGGTCTTCAGCATCGCGCGTCCCGTATAGAGGGCCGCGGTCATCCCCGCCGGCCCGGCGCCCACGATCACGACGTCGAACTGTCGCTCACTCGCCACGGATTCGTCCCTGGTTCTGGCGGGCGAAATGCCCACGAAGGAATCGTAACCAGTTGGGGAAGCCGCGCGAAAGCGTCGAAGTTCCCGACAGCCGCCTACCCGACGGCGAGCCGCCCGAGCGCGCCGTGACAGTGCGACACGGTGGCGACGAGGAACTCGGCACGTCCGCTCGCGGTGTGGCGCGCGATGAAGGAATCGGCCGCGAGGAGATCGGCGACGTCGATCATCCCGACGCCGTACGCGCGATGCGAGCAGTGGAAGACGAGTGGGCCGAGCAGCCGCGCGCCGTCGGGGAGCGAGGCGACATACTGCCGCATGGCGTCGGGCATGCTCCAGGCGCGATGGCCGCGCGTCACGGGACAGCGCACCGGCTCGACGCAGTTCACCGGACAGGTCCAGGTCGCGTAGCTCGCGTAGTGCGTGCCATCGGTGCCTGCACGCTGCCACGGGGTCGGTGGCTCGACGGCGAGCGGCAGCCGCGCGACCCGCTCGGCGCCGACACGGTCGCGCGCGCGCCGCTCGAGCCAGGAGAGCGCGAGATGTGGCATGAGCGGCGACGGAACGATCGCGCCGGTGGCGGCGTCGACGCGCTGCGCCGCTCGCGCGAGCTCGGCGTCGGTGTAGTCGTCCCAGGCCGCGACCACGATCTCCGCGTCGTCCGCGCCGGAGCGTGCCGCGCGAGCGACCGCGCAATCGGGATCGCGATCCACGACGACGAGCCGACGCCAGTCGATCGCGCCCGCGCGCCGGCCGCGCTGCAGCTGGCGCAGGTAGTACCCGCCGTAGCAGCCACCGCCGACGATGGTGATCGTGCCGTACACGCGGCCGTCCCCGCTCGCGGCGATCACGGCGTCATCCCTCCGCCAGGGAATGGCTAGCGGCGCACATGCCGGCCCCCGTCGACGATGATCGTCTCGCCCGTGACGTAGTCGGCGCCGAGCAGGTAGAGCATCGCGCCGACGACGTCGTCGGGGCTGCCGAGGCGGCGGAGGGGCGTCGTGTCCTCGAGCTTACCGGCGGACTTGTCGTCCCAGTGCTCGGGAAGGAGCACCGCGCCGGGCGCGATCGCGTTGACACGGACCGCCGGCGCCATCACCTGCGCGAGCGCGCGGGTCATCGCGACGATCCCCGACTTCGAGATGCCGTGCGGGATGTACGCGGGCCAGGTCTCGAAGGCGGCGAGATCGGCGAGGTTGACGATCGCGCCGCCGCGCGCGACGAGAGGCGCGGCGGCCGCCTGCGCGAGCAGGAAGGGCGCGCGGAGGTTGAGCGCGAAGATCGCGTCCCACGCCACCGCCGTCACCCCGCCGAAGG
>JABFXM010000539.1 GCA_013361745.1 Gemmatimonadaceae bacterium
GAGCCCCGCGGTGCGCGCGCTCGTCCGCTGGCGGATCCCCGCCCCGCTCAGCGCCGCGATGCTCGTGCTCGGTCTGCTCGCCGCGCTGGGCGGCGGCGCGTACGCGCTCGCCGGCCCGACGCAGCGCTGGATCGCCGCCGCGCCGCGCAGCATCTCGCGCGCCGAGTCGAAGCTGCACGACCTCGTTCGGCCGGTGCAGCAGGTGAGCAGCACCGTCGAGCGGGCGGCGGGGGCGGTCGGGACCACGGAGACGAAGCAGCAGTCGGTCGTCGTCGCGACGGGCCCGAGCCTCTCCTCGCGGATCTTCGGCACGACCGAGCGCCTGGCGGCGGCGATCCTCGAGATCGTGATCCTGCTCTACTTCCTGCTCGCGGGCGGAGACCTCTTCCTCCAGAAGCTGATCAAGGTCCTTCCCGACTTCGGCAACAAGATCAAGGCGGTGGAGATCGCGCGCGGGACGGAGGCGGCGGTGTCCGCCTTCGTGACGACGGCGCTCCTCGTGAACATCGGCGAGGGGATCGTCCTCACCATCGCGCTCTGGCTGCTCGGGATGCCTAACGCGCCGCTCTGGGGAGTGATGGTCGCGCTGTTCGAGTTCGTCCCCTATCTCGGCGCGCTCGCGGCCGTGGTCATCCTGACCATCACGGGGCTCACGACCTTCGACAGCGTCGGGCGCGCGCTGCTGGCGCCGGGCAGCTTCCTGCTGATCAACCTGATCCAGGCGAACGTCGTCTCCCCGCTGCTGCTCGGGCACCGGCTGACGCTCAACCCCGTGGCGATCTTCGTCGGGCTCGCGTTCTTCTTCTGGATCTGGGGAGTGCCGGGCGCCTTCCTCGCGGTGCCCCTACTCGCGACGATGAAGATCTTCTGCGATCACATCGAGTCGCTCGCCGCGCTCGGCGAGTTCCTGGGGCAGCGCGATTCGACGGAGCGGCGGCTCGTCGTCAGGGGGAACGCCGATCAGGAGCGGCTCGAGCGGACGCGCGCCTCTTCGCGCGCCTGAGCGGGCATGTCCGGTACGCGCTCGGCGAGGAGCTTCGTCGTGAAGCGCTGACCCTCGCTGATCCGCTCGACCTCCACCGCGATCGCGTCGACCGCTTCCTCGATGCGGCGGAGGCGCTCGTCGTCCTTCTCGGATCGCGGGAGCGCCAGGGACCGCTTGCGGAAGAACATCCACTTCGCCAGGCCCGCGATGAGGACGACCCCGCCGAAGCTGCTGATGAGGATGAACATCACCTGCGCGAACGCCTGGATGTCGGGGTCCATCTGGTGCCTCCGGGGAGCGAAACGGTGGGGGGGAGCGGAAGCCAGTACGGCCGACGCGCGGCCGTGGTTTCTCCCACTGGTGGACGGTGAGCTTCACTCCGTGGCGAGGCGCGCGATCGTCTCCCGCGCGTTGGTCGTCCCGTAGTTGCCGTAGCAGTTGTTGTAGAGGACCACCGTGCGCTCCGCCTCTTCGGCGACCTGCTCGATCCGCTCGACCCACGGCGTGAGCTCCTGCGGCGAATACAGGTAGCGATAGCGCTCGACCGTCGGCACCTTCGCCGCCTCCCAGGTCGCGGCGCGGCGCCCGTGCAGGCGGACCATCGCCAGCTTCGGATTCGTCACCGCGGGCACGGCCGGGACGCTGCTCTGAAGTCCCTGCGGCCCATCGACGATGACGTGGGTGACGCCGAGATCGCGCAGCATGTCGAGCGTCCACTGCGTCGACTTCTCGCTCCCGAACCACATCCGGTTGCGGAACTCCACCGTCGCGCCGACCGCGGCGAGTCGCGTCGCCGACTCGGCGATGAGATCCTTGTTCGGCGGGTTGGGCAGGAACCAGCGCGGGTACTGCAGCAGGACGCCGCCGAGCTTCGCCGACCGTCGCAGCGGCTCGATCGCGTCGAGGAAGCGCTCCCAGATCGCGTCGTACACCTCGAGCGGAAGATCCTTCGCGTAGACGCGCGTCTTCTCGAGGAGCTCCGCGGGCATGATGTCGGTGATGTCCTCGGGGAGCCGCGCCACCTCGCTCGGCTGCCCGGTGAGCAGCGCGTGCGCCTTCAGGTGGAAGACGAATCCCGGCGGCGTACGCTCGGCCCAGAGCGACGCGGTCGCCTTCTCCGGAAGCGAGTAGTAGCTCGAGTCGACCTCGACCACGGGGAACTGGCTCGCGTAGTAGCGGAGCCG
>JABFXM010000094.1 GCA_013361745.1 Gemmatimonadaceae bacterium
CAGTGCGTCGAGACCATCATCGTCGTCGGCGAGCTCGGGCTCGACGGCGCGATCCGTCCCGTGCGGGGCGTGCTTCCCATCGCTCGCCTCGCATCCCGCGACGCCGCGCGGCGCACGCTCATCGTCCCCGCGGCGAACGTCGCCGAGGCCGCGCTCGTCGCCGGCGCCACCCTCGCCGCGCCGCGCTCGCTCGGCGAGCTCGTGGCCTGGCTCCGCGCTGGGTCGCTTCCGCTTCCCCGGATTGACGCGCCGCCACCGTGTGTCGAGGAAGACCTGGACCTCGCCGATGTCGTCGGCCAGGAGGCGGCGAAGCGCGCGCTGGAGGTCGCGGCGGCCGGGGGCCACAATCTCCTGCTCGTCGGACCGCCGGGCGCGGGCAAGACGATGCTCGCGCGCCGCATGCCCGGCATCCTTCCCTCACTAGACGAAGCGGAGCGTCTCGAGGCGACCGCGATTCACTCGGTGGCCGGGCTTCTCTCGGCGGGTGTGCTCGCCTCGCGTCCCTTTCGCGCGCCGCATCACTCGGTCTCCGCGGCGGGGCTCGTCGGCGGGGGCTCGACGCCGCGGCCGGGCGAAGTGAGCCTCGCCCATCACGGAGTGCTCTTTCTCGACGAGCTGCTCGAGTTCCCGCGCGCGGTGCTCGACGCGTTGCGGCAGCCCCTCGAGGACGGTCGCGTCGTGATCTCGCGCGCGAGCGCCGCGGTCGCGTTCCCGGCGCGCTTCACCCTGGTCGGCGCGATGAACCCCTGTCCGTGCGGGTTCAGCGGTGCCCGCGATCGCACCTGCGTCTGCGCCGCCGCCGATGTCGCGCGCTACCGTGCGCGTCTCTCCGGTCCGCTCGCGGATCGGATCGACATGCACGTCTCGGTCGGCGCCGTGCCGGTGGCCTCGCTCGGATCGCGCGGCGGGGAGCCGACCGGCGTCGTGCGCGTCCGCGTCGAGCACGCGCGTGGCCGGCAGCGTGCGCGCTACGCACGCCTCGCCGGCGTCGAATGCAACGCGCGGGTGCCCGGACGCTGGCTCGACACGCACTCGCACCTCACGGCCCCGGGACGCGAGCTCCTCGTCGCCGCGGCGAACCGGCTCGCGCTCTCCGCGCGCGGCTATCACCGCGTCCTCAAGGTCGCGCGGACGATCTCCGACCTCGACGAGCACGAGGAGATCGGCGAGGCGGAGATCGCGGAGGCACTCCGCTATCGTCCCGTGCTCGCGCGCGCCGAGCCGCCACCCTTCCACGCCGCGGTCGCCGCGCGATAGCTTTCGCGCATGTCAGTGAACGACGCTCGCCAGCTCGCCGTCCTCGATCCGGGAGTCGCGGAATCCTCAGCCGCGGCGACTCCCGCCGCGCGAGCGCGTGAAGCCGCGCTCGTCGCCTGGATCCGCGAGCGCGGACGCGTCGCGATCGGCTTCAGCGGCGGTGTCGACTCCGCGTACCTCGCCTGCGTCGCGGTCGACGCGGTCGGAAGCGAGGGCACGCTCGCGATCATCGGCCGCAGCGCATCGTATCCCGCGGCGCAATGGGCCGCCGCGCGCGCCGTCGCCGACCGCTTCGGCGTTCCGGTGCTCGAGCTGGACACGCACGAGATGGAGGATCCGCGCTACGCCGCGAATCCGACGAACCGCTGCTACTTCTGCAAGAGCGAGCTCTGGTCGCTGCTCGTTCCCGCGGCCGCGGCGCGTGGCATCGATACGGTCATCGACGGCACGAACGCGGACGACCTCGGCGACCATCGCCCGGGCGCGGCGGCGGCGAATGAGCGCGGCGTGCTCTCCCCGCTCGCGATCCTCGGCTTCACGAAGGCGGAGATCCGCGCGCTCTCGCGCGAGCGAGGCATCCCGACGTGGGCGCAGCCTTCGTCGCCCTGTCTCTCCTCGCGGCTTCCGTACGGCACCGCCGTCACTCCGACGCGGCTCGCGCAGGTGGAGCGCGCCGAAGCGGCGCTCCGCGCGCTCGGCGTCGCGGGTGACCTGCGCGTGCGGCATCACGGTGAGCTGGCGCGGATCGAGCTCGGCGCGGCGGAGCGCGACCGCTGGCTGGCGGCCGACTGCGCGCCCCTCGTCCTCGCCGTCCGCGACGCGGGGTTCGCGCGCGTCGCGCGCGACCTCCGAGGGTTCCGTTCCGGCTCGCGCAACGTGCTGAGCGGAGGCACGGCCGCATGAGCGCCGAGC
>JABFXM010000080.1 GCA_013361745.1 Gemmatimonadaceae bacterium
GCACGGCTACCTCGAGGACCAGTACTTCGCGCCGCACGTCGAGACGGGGACGAACCTCATCTGGGCGCGCGGCGCCGCGACGACGGGGCGCCCTTATCTCGCGCGCGCCGCCGAGGAGCACAGCGGGCCGCACACGCCCTGGTTCTGGAAGGGCGAGCTGCAGGGCGGCGGCGTCCTCAACGACATGATGTGCCACTCGGCGCTCATCGTCAGGCACCTGCTCACCGACCCGAAGAAGCCGCTGTCGACGGTGACGCCGAAGCGCATCAGCGCCCACATCGCGAGCCTCAAGTGGTCGCGTCCCGAGTACGTGAAGAAGCTGAGGGACGCGATGGGGAGCGACGTCGACTACTCGAAGCGCCCGTCGGAGGATTTCGCGAGCGTGCAGATCGAGTTCGAGACGGAGGACGGCTTCACCGTGCTCGGCGAGGCGACGACCTCGTGGAGCTTCGTCGGCGCGGGGCTGCGGCTCTCGGCCGAGCTGCTCGGCCCCGAGTACTCGATGCGCTGGAACTCGCTCGACTCCGGGCTCGAGCTCTTCTTCTCGCGCGAGGTGAAGGGGAAGGCGGGTGAGGACCTGGTCGAGAAGCAGAACGCGGAGATGGGCGTGATGCCTGTCGTCCCGCTCGAGCCGATCGTGTACGGCTACGAGGCGGAGGACCGCCACTTCGTGCGCGTCTTCCAGGGGAAGGAGAAGGCACGCCTGACGCTGGACGACGGCGTCGAGGTGGTGAAGATGCTGATGACCGCCTATCAGGCGGCGGAGGAAGGACGGACGCTGGACTTCCCGCCGAAGGGAATCGACGACTTCAAGCCGGCGGTGGCGAAGGGAACGTGGAAGCCGAAGTGATGCGTCGCGCCGGATTGATGCACGTGAAGGCGAAGGAACGATCCACGTTCAGGCGAATGAGCGGAAGGCGTGTCAACGATACGGCGATGAACGAAGCACGTTACACGAAGAGGCCTCGGTTCGCTTCCATCCGCTGACGGGGGCAGGTTCGTGAATCGCGAATCCGGCACCGCGGTATCGTTGCCACGTGCATCGCTGGTTCGCCTGCGCGTGCATCGCTGGTTCGATTGAACTTGCATCTCAACTGAGGAACAAGAGATGAGTGATTATACGAGACGTGATTTTCTCGAGAAGTCCGCGACCGCCGCGTTAGGCGCGATGGTCGTGCCGCGGTGGATCCTCGGCGGGAACGGCTACACGCCGCCGAGCCGGAAGCTCAACGTGGCGTTCGTCGGGATCGGCGGAATGGGGATGTCGAACATGTCGCAGATGCTCGACGAGAACATCGTCGCGGTGTGCGACGTCGACTACGCGTACGTCGAGCGGTCGCTCGCCGGCCGGATGCGTGCGCCGCAGGGGGCGGCGGGGCCGAGCACCGAGGCGGTGCGCCTGCGCGACGCCTACACGAAGGCGAAGAAGTACACCGACTTCCGGAAGATGCTCGAGCAGCAGAAGGACATCGACGCCGTCGTCATCGCGACGCCCGATCACACCCACGCCGCGGTCGCGGTCGCGGCGATGCGCGCGGGGAAGCACGTCTACGTCCAGAAGCCGCTGACGTACTCGGTGTACGAGGCGCGGCTGCTCGCGCGCGTCGCGAAGGAGACGAAGCGCGTCACGCAGATGGGGAACCAGGGTCACTCGATGGATGGCACGCGCCGCATCGTCGAGATCGTCGGCTCGGGCGTGCTCGGCCCGATTCGCGAGGTGCACATCTGGACCGACCGGCCCTATCGCTACTGGGCGCAGGGGATTCCACGGCCGAAAGCACCCGAGGCCGCGCCGACCGCGGCGACGACGCCGCAGACGAACCAGCAGGCGGTGAAGCAGCAGACCGCGGCGCAGACGCCGCCCGGAACTCCCCTTCCCACTCCCGGTCCGGCGACGCAGCTCCCGCCGGCGCCGCCGCGCTGGAACGGACAGACGGTGGAGCGCGCGGTGCTGGAGGCGATGGCGGAGAACCCACAGACGGTTCCCGCCGGTCTCGATTGGGATCTCTTCCTCGGCCCCGCGCCGACGATCCCGTACCATCCCGTCTACCACCCCTTCAGCTGGCGCGGCTGGCCGGAGTTCGGAACCAGCTCGCTCGGCGACATGGGCGCGCATCTCATCGACCAGCACTATTGGGCGTTAGGCCTCACGCAGCCGACGAGCG
>JABFXM010000297.1 GCA_013361745.1 Gemmatimonadaceae bacterium
GCGCTACGCGGCGCGACGCGGCCCTCGGGTGGTGCACGCCGACCACTTCGCGGGACCCGCGCTGCAGGGGCGGCCCGGGATCGCGACGCTGCTGCTGCGACTCATCGAGCAGCTGCCGCCCGGCACGACCGAGCTCATGGTTCACCCCGGCCGCGTCGACGCGGAGTTGCGGGCTGTCGACAGCTACGTCGCGCCGCGCGAGCGCGAGCTCGACGCACTGCTCTCGCGCGAGGTGCGCGACCGGCTCCGCCTGGGGGACGTCAGTCTGGTGAGCTTCGCGGCGCTTGCGCGGTCGAGCTAGGTCCCGAATAGAGATCCCACTGGATCGCGACCCACGCCGGGAAGCAGAGCGCGCTGTGCATGCCCATCGCGGCTGCGATGGCGAGGAAGGCGCGCCACCGACTGTGTGGTCGACGCGAGACGACGTACCAGAGCCCAGTCCCGACCGCGGCGATGACGAAGCTCGCCCGCTCCGCCTGATGATTGAAGATCACCGCGTAGACGAGGATCGACGCGAGCAGGAGGAGCCGGAACACCGGCTCCTCCCAGCGGTCGCGACGTACCCACAGCGGGAGCAGCACGAGCGCGGTGCCGGCGAGCTGAAAGGGAAGATTCGGAATGTCGACGCCGAGGATCCCGTGCACAAGCTGCATCACAGAGGAGCCGCGGTCGAGCGCATCGACCTGCTCGACTCGATGCCACGAGGCATACTCGAGCCGGAGCGCGTACGGGGAGAGCACGAGGAGCGGGAGCAGCACGGCTGCGGCGCCGAGAATGACCGCGAGCGCCACTGCAGGCCAGCGCCGCCGGCGGAAGATCGCGAAGGTGAAGGCGGAGACCGGGAAGAGTTTGATCGAGGCGCCGACCACGATTGCCGTCGTCGCGGCAAGGGGCCGGTCGCGCTCCCAAGCGAGGAAAGCCGCAACGATCATTGCGGCGACGAGCGCGTTGCTCTGCGCGCCCTCGGTCGCGACGGCGAAGGCGGGCGCCGCCAGGGCAAGCACGATCGCCGCGTCGCGCGCCGGCAACAGGCGCCGGAAGGCGGCGCACAGCGCGACGGTATTGAGCAGATTCCAGAGTGCGAGCGCCACGCCGTAGGGGAGCGCGGCGAAGGGGAGGAAGAACAGCGCGAACGTCGGGCTGTACTTGTAGAGATCGTAGTGTTGCGCCGGATGCGGCGCGTAGAGATCCTGTCGTGCGAAAAGGGAGGCCGTCGCGGTGCGGAAGATGAGAAAGTTGTTCGAGGGGCGGCCCAGCAACTGATGTCCGGTGATGACCGCCGCCGTCGCGAGGTAGAGCGCGAGGACCGCCCACCAGGCCCGCTCATGCAGCGGCCTGGCCTCGAACCGGTCCGGCTGCTTCGAACTCGTCGTCAATGGATCGGTGCCTGTCAACATCAGCGGCGTGCGGAGGTCATGAGCTCGAGGCGAGGGTAGAGCGGATGGCGCGCCACGTGACACGCCTCGCGCGGCACTGTGTGACGGCGGCGCTCGCGCTCACCGGCGTCGCCGCGTGTCAAGGACCCGCCACCGACCAGCACTGGGCCGCGGCCGACAGCGCATCGTTCGTTCCCGACGACAACCGCGGGTTCCAGCT
Organism: Gemmatimonadaceae bacterium; assembly: GCA_013361745.1. Classification (GTDB taxonomy): domain Bacteria; phylum Gemmatimonadota; class Gemmatimonadetes; order Gemmatimonadales; family Gemmatimonadaceae; genus JABFXC01. The sequence continues at coordinate 1,597 of JABFXM010000297.1, forward strand.
CGACGTGTCACTCGCCGCGACCGACACCCTTCTCGTGCACTGCGCGTTCTACGATCAGGGAGCTGGTGGCGCAGAGAAGCGGATCATCCTCTATCGCGAGGCGCGGCGACCTTCGCGCTTCGGCATCAGCATGGGCACACACTGGGCGATCGCTGGCGAGTGCACCGCGGAAGCCGCGGAGAACGTCGCCACGGCGCGCGGCCGAGTCGTCCTCCCGCCTCCGATCGTGCTGCCAGTATCGCGGCGCGCCGGCGAGCGCGGCACTGGCTCCGTGCTGGTGGTCGCGTGGACGAAGCGGCGCGATGGGCGCTGGGCGCAGCTCGAGCGGTATTCGGTGCTCGAGCAGTCGGAGGGGACGATGTATCAGTTCGGCGACTTCCGGATCGCGTGCTGCCTCGATGCCGCGAGCGCATACGTGACGCATGCTCGGCGACCGGAAAGTCGAAGCGATCGCGGAGCGACTTCGCGCGAGCGGTGGATTTCGGCGCGCCTCGTCAGGCGGCTCTCGTCGACGGCGGGCGATCGGCGGGCGCACCGGCGGTTCGCGCTCGCACGCACCGCCAGCCGCGTACTGCATGCCGGCGGTCGCCGCGGTAAGGGTGACGAAGGCGATCCTCCGCTTCTCGGTCACCTGGAAGGCGATCCCGTGGATGACGACGAGCGCGAAAAGCGCGTAGTTCCATCGTTGCGCGCGCTTCCAGCGCCGCGTTCCGAGCTGGCGGAGGCGGCTAGCGTGGTTCGACCATCCTGGAAGGGCATGTCAGCGGCGCTGCAGGATCAGGGGTTCAGCCTTCGTGACAAACTCTCGGGCTCGATCCCCGGCGTCAATGCAGGCATGGCCGTTGTCAACGCTGCCCAAAAATGTTTCTTCAGCGGAGAAGTCGCGGGACAAGTCGCGGGATATACGGCATTTTCGGGCCGTTTCGTGTCTGCTGCTGCGGGGGCACGACTTGCCGGGCTACGTCATCCGAAGTCACGCCCCGCACCGTTCTGAAAATCCGCGTGTCGGCGGTTCGATTCCGTCCCCGGCCACTCCATCGAGAGACAGACGCCCGCCAGCCCCCAGGTCGCTTCGCCGCGCCTAACGCTGACGCGCGTCTCGGTATCCCCCTCGACGCAGAGGCTCCCCTCGCGGCCTGCGCGGCGCTCGTCCTCGCCGCATGCGTCCCCTCGGGCGTCGGGATCCCCGCCCCGCGGCAGCGCCCCGCGGACGCGGCGCGCGGGCTCAGTCCTCTTCGCCTTCGTCCTTTCCGCCCCCGCGGGCCAGCCCTCGGGCGAGCGCGGTCTCGACCTGGAGCAGACCCGACTCGCCGGCGCGCTGAATCATCTTGAGCAGGATGTCCATGCTCGACACTTCCTCGAGCTGCTCACGCGCGAACCACTCCAGGAAGTCGTGGGCGACGTAATCGCGCTCGCTCGAGGCGCGATCGAGAAGGGCGTTGATCTGCTTCGTCACCGTGAGCTCCCACTCGAGCGCGAGCTGCACCGCCTCCTCGGCGGAGGCGAACCGGGCACGCGGGGCGGGGATCGCGGGGATGGCGACGCTGCCCCCGGCGTCGAGCACGTAGCGCACGAACTTCATCGCATGCTGGCGCTCCTCGTCCGCCTGACGCAGGAAATGCCGGGTCAGCACGGGGAGCGCAGCGCCGTCGAAATAGCCGGCGATGTTGACGTACTGCAGCGACGCGCCGAACTCGTGGCCGATCTGCGCGTTGATCTGCTCGTTCATCTCCTTGCTGATCATCATGGCCGTTCTCCGTGATGGTTGCCCTCTGGTGCTCCGGGTGAATACGGGTAGAGTCAACCGGTAGTCAAGGACCGGCGTTCCACACCCCGCTCATCGCTCCCGCCCAATGAACCGACAGCTGGCGCCGCTCCTCGCCTTATCACTGGTCGGCTCGCCTGCCGCGGCGCAGTCGCGCGACCCTGGCGTCGGCGCCTCGTCCGCGGCACGCTGGATCGCCGACACGGCATCGTCGGGAACGGATTTCGGCGTCTATCACTTTCGGCGTGTCCTCGACCTGCCGGCGAAGCCCGAGCACTTCGTCGTCCATCTCTCCGCCGACAACCGCTACCGCTTCTACGTGAACGGGGAGCTGGTGTCGTCGGGGCCGCAGCGCTCGGACGTCATGCACTGGCGCTACGAGACGGTCGATCTCGCGCCGCAATTGCATGCGGGGCGCAACGTCCTTGGCGCGACGGTGTGGAACTGGGGGACGCTCCGCCCGGTCGGGCAGTTCAGCCGGCGCACGGCGTTCCTGCTGCAGGGAGCCGACGTGTCGGACTCGATGGCGAGCACGGGTCGCGCGGGGTGGAAGGTGCAGCGCGACGCGGGCTACGCGTTCATCGCGGTGACAGGGGCGGCGACGGGAGGCTACTACGCCGCGCCGCCGGGGGAATCGGTGGACGCGAGCCGCGTTCCCTGGGGGTGGGAGGACGCGAGCTACGACGACGACGCCTGGCGACCCGCGGGGAACCTCGAGCGCGCGCTGCCTAACGGCGCGGACGAATACGGCGCCGTCGGGACCTGGCAGCTCGCGCCGCGCACGATCCCGCCGCTCGAGGAGAGGCCGGTGCGCTTCGCGACGATCCGGCGCGCGAACGGGGTGACGCCCGGTCCCGGCGCGAGCGCGGGGCGCGTCGAGTATACCGTGCCCGCGCACACGCGCGCCTCGCTGCTGCTCGACCAGGGACAGCTGCTCACCGCGTTCCTCGTCGTCGACGCGAGCGGCGGCGCGGGGGCGTCGATGACGATGACCTACGCGGAAGGGCTGCGCGACGCGCGCGGGCTCAAGGGGAACCGCAACGAGATCGAGGGGAAGACGATCGTCGGCGTGCGCGACTCGATCCGCTTCGACGGCGGCGCGCACCGGCCCTTCCGGACGCTCTGGTTCCGCGCCTACCGCTACGTGCAGCTCGACGTCGAGACCGCGGGCGAGCCGCTGACGCTGCACGACGTGCACGGGATCTTCACCGCCTACCCGTACCAGGAGCGCGCACGCTTCACGAGCGACGCGCCGTGGATCGACAGCGTCTGGACGATGGACTGGCGCACGGCGCGCGCCTGCGCGAACGAGACGTACTTCGACACCCCGTACTACGAGCAGTTGCAGTACGTCGGCGACACGCGGATCCAGTCGCTGATCTCGCTCTACGTCGCGGGCGACGACCGCCTGGTGCGGAACGCGATCACGCAGTTCGACGAGTCGCGCATCCCGGACGGGATCACGGCCAGCCGCTACCCGTCCGACCTGCCGCAGTACATCCCGCCCTTCTCGCTGCTCTGGGTGGCGATGGTGCACGACTACTGGATGCTGCGCGACGATCCGGCGTTCGTGCGGCGGTTCATCCCCGGCACGCGCGCGGTGCTCGGCTGGTTCGACGCGCGCGTCGACTCGACGGGGCTGGTCGCGGGGCACGGGCAGTCGTGGTGGGGTTTCGTCGACTGGGCCGACACGTGGCAGCGCGGCGCGCCGCCGGGCGCGGAGCGTGGCCACTCGGCGACGGTGACGCTGCAATACGTCTACGCGCTCGACCGCGCAGCACAGCTCGAGGACGCGTCGGGCAGCCGCGAGATCGCGACGCGCTACCGCGCTCGGGCCGAGTCGCTTCGCGCGGCGGTCCGGGCGCGTGCATGGGATGCGACGCGCAAGCTCTTCCGCGACTCGCCCGACTCGGCGCTCTACAGCCAGCAGACGAACGTGCTCGCGATCCTCGCCGGCGCGGTGCCGCCGAGCGAGAAGCGCGCGCTGATGGAGCGCGTGCTCGCGGACAGGACGCTCGTGCCGGCGAGCTACTACTTCCGCTTCTATCTGTTCGAGGCGCTGCGCGAGGCGGGGCTCGGTGATCGCTACGTGGAGCAGCTCGCGCCATGGCGCGGGATGCTGGCGCTCGGACTGACGACGACGCTGGAGTCAGGGGAACCGTCGCGCTCGGACTCGCACGCGTGGAGCGCGCACCCGAACTACGGACTGCTCGCGACGGTGCTCGGCGTGCGTCCCGCGTCGCCGGGGTTCAGGACGGTGCTCGTCGCGCCGCATCTCGGGCCGCTGCAGCGCGCCGAGGGACGTGTGCCGCATCCGAGCGGCGACATCGAGGTGCGACTGACGCGCGAGGGCGCGAGCGGAGTGCGCGCGGTGGTGACGCTGCCGCGGGGAGTGAGCGGATCGTTCGAGTGGGCGGGCCACCGCGTGGCGCTGCACGCCGGCCGGCAGGAGATCGTGCTCCGGGACGAGTGAACGGTGCGGCGGCGACCTGGAGCGCGCCACCGCACCGTCCGGCCCGCGATCGTCCGCGGGGTCGTGCACGCGTAGATCAGAAGGCGACGACGCCCTCGACCACGAAGCCCTTGAACTTCCCGCCGTTGCGGATGTCGGTCGGGAGGAAGCCGTCGTACTTCTGGTTCACCCACTCGCCCTTGAGCATCACGCCGGGAGTGATGAACCAGCCGGCGCTCGCCTGCGAGCGCGTGACCTTCTCGTTCGGATCCGTCGCGCCGAGCTTGCCCTTCGCGGTGTTGTAGCGGGCACCGACCCAGACCTGCTCGGCGGGGAGGAAGCGATAGACCACGTCGCCCGCGAGCTGGTCCCACGTGCGATCCCTGATCTCGGTGCCGGAGCGTCCCGTCGCGCGCTCGACGTTCCCGAAGAGCTCGAGGCCGTAGAGCTTCACGAACGGGTTGACGACCATCGCCGTGATCTTGTCGGACAGCTTCGGCTGGATCGCGCCCGACCAGGCCTGCGCGGTCTCGTTCGAGGCGACGTTCTCCATCATGTCGTAGTAGCGCGAGCCGGCGCGATCACCGCTGTACAGCGTGTTGTTGTTCGAGTGCTTCTTGCTGTAGACCGATCCGGTGAGGCGAACGCGCAGCGCCTCGTTGAGTTGCCTGTCGAAGCCGGCCTTGCCGAGGAACGCGGGGGAGCGCTTCTGCGGGTTGAGCACGGTGCCGCGGACCTCGCCGTTGGTGATGCCGCCCATCAGCATCACTCCCGGGATGCGGAGATAGACTTCACCACCGACCTCGGTGGTGAAGGCATCCATGACCAGGTTGCCGACGAACGGGTTGAACATCGCGTTGCCGTTGTCGGTGCGACGGAAGTGCGCGTCGCCGTAGTTGATCTCGAAGTGGCCCGCCTTCACCGTCACGAAGTTCATGAGGTTCTGGAGGAGCTCGAGCGGGATCGGCGAGTCGTCGATGAGGAGATAGCCGTCCTTGACCCACATCTCCTGATGGTGGCGGGCGGACATGTAGCTCGTGAGGGAGACGCGGATCCCCTTCGCCAGCTGCGCGTCGAGGTACAGGTTCGCGACGGCATTGTTGAAGCCGTGGCCGACGCGAATGAGCTGGTTCTGGTTCACCCCGGCGACGACGTTAGGCCTGGCGGTGTTGCTGTGGTCGAGCCCCTGGAACTGCTGGGTGAAGGCGGCGCCCCACTGGAGGGCGAAGCCGTTGTACGACCGGTCGTCGAACTTCGGCGGCTCGAAGACGTTGAGCCCGCGCTGGTCGATCGGCCGCATGTGCTGGATGACGATCGGCTGCTGCGTCGCCGCGCGGCTCGCCGCCGCGGGGTTGATGACGGTCGGATCGAACTTCGGCGCGGGCTTCGGCGCCTCGGTCGTGGTATCCTTCGCCGGCGCCGCCTTCGCCAAGACGTCGGAGGTCGTCGCCGTGGCGACGCGGATCGGTTGCGACTTCGCCGTGTCGGCGGAGCCCTGCTGAGCGAGCGCCGGAGCTCCGGCGAGGGTAGCCGCCACGACCGTCGCGATCACATGGTTCATCGTTCTCATGGTCCCTCCTGCGTGAGTGCCGCGTTGAGAACAGATCGAAGCGCACCGCCACTTCGCCGGCAGCTCTTGCCGACCATCAGCGCGGGCGGCTTCGGACCGTAGCTCGGAAGCGAATGTCCCGTTTCCACGAGCGAACGGAGGTCGGGAGATGCCTGAACCTTGCACAGGGAAGCCTGACGATCTCCCGACGGTGAACGCCCGGCGGCGAACACCCGGCAGAGGTCGGGTGGGATGGCGATCACGCGCGCGCGGGAAGAGCCGTCTGGACGCGTCGGTCGCACGCATCCATCTTGGCAGCCCCGGAGCATTCAACTGTTTCTTCCCACTCGGACGCATCCAGCTCGCGGAGCACTGCCAATGAAGCGCCGGCGACTCTTCTTCTCCCTTCTCGCTCTTCCTCTCGTGCTCGCCATGCACGGCGCGTCCGCGCAGAGCGGCGCTCACACGCTGCAGCTCGCGCGGATCTTCTCCGACGGGATGGTCGTGCAGCGTGGGGCGCGCATCCCTGTCTGGGGATGGGCGGCGCCGGGCGCCGCGGTGACGGCGCGCTTCAAGGGAACCGTTGCGCACGCCACCGCCGACTCGAGCGGGCGCTGGACGGTGACCTTCCCGGCGTCGGCGGCGGGCGGGCCGTATCGACTGACGGTGGACGCGGGGAGCGAGCACGCCAGCGTCGGCGACGTGCTGGTGGGCGACGTCTGGGTCGCGTCGGGCCAGTCGAACATGGAGTTCTCGCTCTCGGTCGCGAACGACGCCGCGGCGGAGATCGCCGCCGCGCACGACTCGTCGATCCGCGAGTTCAAGGTCCCGAACTCGTGGGCCGAGCGTCCGGCGACGGAGGACGTCGTGGGAGGGAGTTGGGCGCCCGCCGATCCGCAGCACGTCGGCGCATTCAGCGCGGTCGCGTACTTCTTCGCACGCGAGCTGCGCCGCACGCAGCACGTGCC
>JABFXM010000121.1 GCA_013361745.1 Gemmatimonadaceae bacterium
CTGCGATGACGCTCTCTCTTCGCACGATCCTCGTCATCGCCGCGACCGCGCTCGCGGCCTGCGCGCGCGGCGCGCCGCCTCCCCCCGCCGAGCAGGTCGCCGCGGGGGACGCGGAGCAGCGCTTCTCCATCTACGACCTCGGCTCGACCTGGCGCGACCAGCGCGGCGTGCCGCGGCCGATCGCGTCGCTCGCCGGCCGGCCGACCGTCGTCGCGATGATCTACACGCACTGCACGGCGACCTGCCCGCTCATCATCGGCGAGATGAAGCGGCTCGAGCACGCGACCTCCCCCGACGTCGCGCTGGTGCTCGTCTCGCTCGACCCGGACAGGGACACGCCGGGGCGGCTCGCGGAGTACGCCTCGACGGAGGGACTCGGCGCTGATCGCTGGACCCTGCTCTCCGGAACCGACGACGACACGCGATCGCTCGCCGCGGCGCTCGCTATTCGCTACCGCAGGGTGTCCGCCGCCGAGCTTGCGCACTCGAACACGCTCACGCTGCTCGACGCGACCGGCGCGATCGTGCGGCAGGAGATGGGGCTCGGCGCGAGCGAGACGATCCTTCGCGCGATCCACGCACGGCCCGACGCTTCGGCGTCGAACTGACTTCAACCGAATCGGAGCAACCGATGAACGTGATTGACCTGCTCGACACCGCGCGCGCGATCCCCTCGCGCGGCGGAGACCGTCCCGCGACCGCGATCGCGATCGACACGCCCGACGTCCGCGTCGTGCTCTTCCGGCTGGCGCCGGGGCAGCAGGTGCCCCCGCACACGAGCCCTTCGACGGTGGTGCTGAACGTCCTCGCCGGCCAGGGATGGGTGGTCGGCGCCGAGGGCGAGCGCTCGTGCCGCGCGGGAGAGGTGATCGCGTACGCGCCCGAGGAGCGACACGGGATGCACGCGGGGGACCGCGAGCTGATCATCGCCGCGACGATCGCGCCGCGGCCGGGCCGCGTCGCCGAAGTGGCCGCCTGATGGACTGGCACGTCAGGGCTTTCCTGAAAGCCAGCCTCGCCTGGCTCACGCTCGGCGTGACGTTAGGCGTCGCGATGGCGGCGCATCCGCTGTGGACGATCTATCGGCCGGCGCACGTGCACATGAACCTGCTCGGCTTCGTGACGATGATGATCTACGGAGTGGGCTATCACGTGATCCCGCGCTTCAGCGGCCATCCGCTGCACAACGCGCGTGCGCCGCGCTGGCACTGGTGGATGTCGAACCTCGGGCTCGCGCTGATGGTGGTCGGCTTCTGCGTGCGGGCGCACGCGCTGCCGGTCGGGACTCCGCTGCTCGCGACGGGAGGCACGCTCGCCGCCGCGGGGGCGTACACCTTCGTCTACGTCATCTGGCGCACGATCGACGGGCCGGCGGGGATGCGCCGCGCGATGCAGCGCACCGAGCGCGCGATGACGACGAGTGCGCGCCCGCGTCTTCCGCTCGCGGAGAAGCAGAACGCGGGCTGAGCGGCGCTAGACGGCGCTCGTCAGCGCGCGCTCGTAGGTCTGGAGGACTCGCGCGCGGCTGAGCAGGCCGGCGAAGCGCGCGATGCCGTCCTCGTCGTGCTCGACGACGGGGAGGGCGTCGAGCCCGCGCGCGTTCATCGCGGCGAGCGCCTCGCGCAGCGTCTGTGACTGCCGCAGCGGGTCCGCCGGCTCGGCGAGATCCTCGGCGAGGAGCACGCCCGCGAGCTCGCCGCGCGCGACGAGCGCCTCGCGCAGCGCGTGGTGGCTGATCATCCCGACGAGCGTGCCGTCGGTCTCGACGACGGGGATGACGCCGCTCTCCGTCGCGGCGGCGGCAGCGACCAGCCGGTCGATCGTCGCGTCCGGGGCAACGGGGCGGACGTCCTCGTCGATCGCGTCGTGCACCTGCAGGTGATCCATCACGGCGAGGTCGACGCCGTGAGAGAGATGCTCGCCGCGCCCCGCCAGCCACCCGTCGTAGAGTCCATAGGGCGCGAAGCGCTTCGCAGTGGTGTACGCGACGACGGCGACGATCATCAGCGGGACGACGAAGTTGTAGTCGTCCGTCATCTCGAAGACCATGAAGATGGCCGTGAGCGGCGCGCGCGTCGCGCCGGCGACCATCCCCGCCATCCCGACGAGTCCCCACGCCGCGGGGTGCACGATGTGGCCAGGGACGAGCTGGTTCCCGAGCACC
>JABFXM010000098.1 GCA_013361745.1 Gemmatimonadaceae bacterium
TGGTCGAACGACTCGAAGTAGAAGAACACCAGCCCCGCGCTGACGCCTGCCTCGGCGGCGACGGCGCGCGCGCTGACGCCGTCGAGCCGATCGCGGGCGGCGACGGCGAAGGCGGCGCGGAGGATGTCCTCGCGTCGGCGTTCAGCGGGAGCGCGGGTACGAGACAGGGGTCGGGGGTCAGGGGTCAGGGGTCGGCGGGGCTTATTGACCGTGCGATCAATCTAGGCCATCGCTATTGATCGCACAATCAATAACGAGCGAGGGGGCGTGCGGTAACCGATGCTGGTCGAGGTGACAGGATTGTCAGATATGCACTACTGGTGAAGCGATTACGCAGTTTCTGGCGGCAGAATCGGCGCTTTTTGCCGTCTCTATTGCAGAAATCGCACGATTCACTTGACAGCGCGGAGGATTCTGCCCATCCTGCGCGAGGAACGGTACCCACCCCTACCCCGACTGGAGACGCGGATGAAGTTGATCGTGACCGTCGTGCGACCCGAGCGCCTGCACGTCGTCAAGGAAGCCCTCTTCCGCGTCGGCGTCACGGGGATGACGCTCTCGCGCGTCAGCGGCCATGGCGGTGAGCGCGAGGTCGTCGAGCAGTACCGCGGCTCGGCGGTGCTCTTCGAGTTCCGCGACAAGGTGCGCATCGAGATGGCGGTCTCCGAGCCCTTCGTCGAGCCGACCATCGAGGCGATTCTCTCCGCGGCGCGCACCGGCGAGGTCGGCGACGGGAAGATCTTCGTGCAGCCGATCGAGAGCGTCATCCGCATCCGCACCGGCGAGCGCGACGTCGAGGCGCTCACCCCGGTCACCGCCGACGAGGTGCAGGCGCACGCGCAGGAGCACGCGGAGGGCGCGGCCCGATGAGCGCGGACGTGACACCGACGATCTCGGCCGGCGACACCGCCTGGACCCTCGTCTCGGCGGGGCTGGTCCTCCTCATGATCCCGGGGCTCGCCCTGTTCTATGGCGGACTCGTTCGGGCGCGCGCGGCGCTCAACACCTTCATGATGAGCTTCGCCGCGCTCGCCCTCGTGAGCGTGCAGTGGGTCCTGTTCGGCTACTCGTTCTCGTTCGCGCCGGGAGGGGTCATCGGCGGGCTGCGCTGGGCGGGGCTCGCGACGTTAGGCCTCACGGGCCCCTACTCGGCGACTATCCCCCACATCGCCTTCGTCGCCTTCCAGGCGATGTTCGCCGGCATCACCGTCGCGCTGATCTCGGGCGCGATGGTCGAGCGCATCCGCTTCCCCGTCTATCTCGCCTTCGCCGCGCTCTGGACGACGCTCGTCTACGACCCGCTCGCGCACTGGGTCTGGGCGACCGACGGCTGGCTGCACACGCTCGGCGCGCTCGACTTCGCCGGGGGCACGGTGGTCCACGTCAGCGCCGGCACCGCGGCGCTCGTCGCTGCGACGATGCTCGGTCAGCGCCGAGATCGCGGACGCACGGCGCTCCTCCCGCACAACGTACCGTTCACGCTGGTGGGCGCGGGGCTGCTGTGGGTCGGCTGGTTCGGCTTCAACGCCGGCTCGGCGCTCGCCGCCGACGGCATCGCCGCGAATGCGCTGATGACGTCGCACACCGCCGCCGCCTCGGCGCTTCTCGTCTGGGTGCTGATCGACCTCCGTCGCACGGGGCAGGCGACCGCGGTCGGCGCGGCGACGGGCGCGGTCGTCGGACTGGTCGCGATCACACCGGCGGCGGGGTACGTCACACCGCTCGCCGCTGTGGCGATCGGCGCCGCGGGCGCCTGCGCGAGCTACGCGGCCATCCAGCTGCGCAACCGCACGCGGATCGACGATGCGCTCGACGTCTTCGCCTGCCACGGCGTGGCGGGGATCGTCGGCGCGCTGCTCACCGGCGTCTTCGCGCTGAAGGCGGTGAACCCCGCCGGCGCCGACGGCCTGCTCGCGGGCAACCCGCGCCTGCTCGGCGTGCAGGCGATCGCGGTGCTCTGCACTATCGTCTTCGCGGGAACGCTCACCGCGGTCGTTCTGCGCGGGCTCTCGCTCGTCACCGCCCTACGCACCGCCGTCCCCCACGAGCTGCGCGGGATCGACCTCAGCGAGCATGGCGAGCACGCCTACCACGACGGCGACACGAGCGAGGAGATCTCCGGCGAAGGCGTCCGCGTCGGCCAGCCGGTGCTGCTC
>JABFXM010000429.1 GCA_013361745.1 Gemmatimonadaceae bacterium
TTCCTCTTCGAGGGACGCAAGCGCATGCGGCAGGCGGAGCTCGGCATCGCCGAGATGCGCAAGAACGTCGACACGATGATCGTCGTGCCGAACGAGCGGCTGCTCGCCGTCGTCGGCAAGGGAATCCCCTTCCAGGACGCGCTCAAGAAGGCGGACGAGGTCCTCCTCCACGCGACGCAGGGCATCTCGTCGCTCATCAGCGTCACCGGTCTCGTGAACGTCGACTTCGCCGACGTCCGCACCGTGATGCAGGCCGGCGGCTCCGCGCTCATGGGGACTGGGATCGGCCGCGGCGAGAGCCGCGCCATGGAAGCCGCGCAGCAGGCGATCGCCTCGCCGCTGCTCGACAACGTCTCGATATCCGGCGCGACGGGCGTGCTCGTCAACATCACGGGCGGCGCCGACCTCACCCTCGGTGAGGTGCACCAGATCAACGAGATCATCCACGACGCCGTCGGCGACGAGGCGGAGATCATCTTCGGCGCCGTGCACGAGCCGGCGATGCAGGGGGAGATCCGCGTCACCGTCATCGCGACGGGCTTCGACAAGGCGATGCAGCTCGGCGCGCCGACGAGCGAGCCGGTCACCGCGCCCAAGGGCGCACCGGTGATCCCGTTCCCCGGCAATCGCCCGCAGCGGGCCGTGCCGGTGACGCCTCGCAGCACTCCATCGTCGGACATTCCGAGACGTGGGAGCGCGCCGACCCCGGCGCAGCCCCACGCGTCGCAGGATCTCAGCGACATGGAGATCCCGACATTCATTCGGAGACAGATGGATTGAAGACCTGGGCCGCACGTTCCGTCACTTACGCGGTGGTGGCGATCCTCGCCGCCGCCGCGCTGCGTTTCACCCCGAGCATCCAGCAGACCGCTCCGGGCCGCCTGCTCACCGAGCCATCGCCCGCCGCGGTCGCGTTCGTGCAGCACACGGACACCCTCGAGCGTGGTGAGACCATCGTCGGCGTGCTCTCGCGCGGCGGCGTCTCCGAGATCATCGCCCGCGAGGCGCTCGCCGCGGCGAAGATGCTCGACCCACGCCGCGCCCCCGTCGGCATGGCGATCGAGACTCGCACCGAGAAGACCGACTCCGTTCCCTCGGAGATCGTCTTCCACCTCGCCGTCGATCATGTCGTCCGCCTGACGCGCAACGGCGACAGCTGGGCCGGCGCCGAGGAGCGGCTGCCGTGGACGAAGGACACCGTCGCCGTCTCCGGCCGCATCTCGTCGACGCTCTACGAGGCGCTCGACTCCGCCGCCGCCGGCGTCTTTCCGGCGAAGGCTCGCGCCGAGCTCGCGTGGACGCTCGCCGACATCTACGAGTACCGGATCGACATGAGCCGCGACGTGCGGGAGGGCGACGCCTTCCGCATGCTCGTCGAGCGTGAGACCGGCCCCGGCGGCGTCGTCCGCGTCGGCAACATCCTCGCTGCGTCGTTCACCAACGAGGGCTCCGCGATCGAGGCGGTGCGCTTCGCGAGCAACAGCGTGAGCGGCGAGTACTTCGACGGCGAGGGACGCTCGCTCCGCGCGCCCTTCCTCCGCGCACCCGTCTCCTTCCGCCGCATCTCCAGCGTCTTCGGCATGCGCGAGCATCCGCTGCTCGGCTACGTTCGCGCCCACACAGGCACCGACTACGCCGCGGCGAGCGGGACGCCGGTGCGCGCCGTCGGCGACGGCGTCGTGATCTTCGCGGGACGCCGCGGCGGCTACGGCAACATGCTCGAGATCCGCCACCGCAACGGCTACGTCACCCGCAACGGCCACCTCCGCGGCTTCGCGGCGGGGATCCGCGTCGGCAAGCACGTCTCGATCGGCCAGACGGTGGCCTACGTCGGCACGACGGGACTCTCGACCGGGCCGCACCTCCACTTCGAGGTTCTCGTCAACGGCGTGCAGCGTGATCCGCGCATCGCGCTGAAGATGAAGGGCGGCGAGCCGATCCCGTCGGGCGAGCGCTCGCGCTTCATGGCGCTGCGCGAGCAGATGGTCGCCCTCCTCGACCGGCCTAACGGTTCGCAGCGTCTCGCGCTGCGCTGAACCTTGCGCTCTTCCACGGCTCGGCGCGCATGACGCGCTGGCTCCTCGCGGCGATCATCGGTCTGGTGATCGCCGCGCTGCATTATGGCCTCCCGCTCGGGCGCCCCGCGGCCGACGG
>JABFXM010000152.1 GCA_013361745.1 Gemmatimonadaceae bacterium
CGGCCGCTTCGGCACCGACGCGACCGGTGCGTCGCGCGAGCACGAGATCACGGTGAGCGAGCGGGGCGTCGTGTCGGTCGCCGGGGGCAAGCTGACCACCTACCGCGCGATGTCGGCCGAGGTGGTGGACGTCGTCACGAAGGAGCTCGAGCAGACCGAGCGTCGCAGCGAGACGGCGCGCGTCGCGCTTCCCGGCGGTGACTTCGACTCCCTCGAGCTCGAGACCGAACGCGCGCTCCGCGAGACGGGGACGATGGAGCGCGCCGAGCATCTGGTGCACGCCTATGGATCGCGCTGGCGTCGAGTGTGGGCGCCGACGCGGCGCGACCCTTCACTCACCGAGCCGGTGGTGCCGGGACTTCCCTACACGCGCGCCGAGCTCGCGTACGGCGTGTGCGACGAAGTCGCGCTCACCCTCACCGACCTCCTCGTCCGCCGCACCAAGATCGCCTTCGAGACGCGCGATCATGGCCGCGGGGCGGCGCGGACCGCCGTCGAAATCGCAGGCTCACTGCTGCGCTGGGACGCCTCGGCGCGCGAAGCCGCACTGGGTGCGTACGAGCGGGACGCGGAGAGATTGTTCGGAATCGAAGAGGCAGGGGAGTAAGGAGAGTAAGGAGAGTAAGGAGAGTAAGGAGAGTAAGGAGAGTAAGGAGAGTAAGGGGAGTAAGTAACTGCCATGTGGCAGTCACTTACTCCCCTTACTCTCCTTAGCCCCTTACTCCCCTTACTTCGCCGCCGCCTGATCCTCGACGAGCGTATCGTGGATGGTCTTCAGCTCCATGACCTTCAGCTGCCGCGTGATGGTGGGGAGCTTGAGGTAGGCGATCTCGCCGACGGACTTGCCGAGGAGGGCGCGGCCGATCGGGGAGGCCATGCTCACCTGGCGATCGTCGAACTCGAAGTTGTCGCCGAAGATGAGCGTGTACGTCTCGCGCGACTTCGTCTTCTGGTCCTCGACGACGACGGAGGAGCCGAGTCCGACCTTGTCGGCGGGGATCTGGCTCAGGTCGATCGCGGCGAGACGGGAGAGCCGCTCGCGGAGCTGGCCGAGGCGGGCGCGCACGAACTGCTGGCGCTCGAGCGCCGCCTTGTACTCGCTGTTCTCACGCAGGTCTCCAAGCTCCACCGCCTTCCGGATCTCGTTGGGGAGCGTGACGTTGAGCTCGTGCTGGAGCTTCTCGACCTCGTCGTGGAGTCTCGCCTTCAGTTCTTCGATCATCGTCGCCTGCGGGTGCGCGTCGAGCGGCGGATCGGTCTGACCCGCCACCGTCCACCCGAGATTGGGCGGACAACAAAAGGGAGCGCCCGGCCATGGGCCGGGCGCTTGCGCTTCTGTTCCAGAAGCTAAGCCCCACCTGGAGCTATCGCAAATCCCGCTCCCCGCCCTCGGCGGCCACGGCCGTTGGCGACCGGAGCTCGTGGGTCGGCCGCCCGGGGAGGCGGCGCCGGTAGAGCAGCCAGCTCACGACCGCGAAGAGGACACCACCCGCCGCGAGCCAGCCTTCCCGCTCCATCATCGCCGCGGCGGTCCAGACGCTCGCGACCGCGAGCCAGAGCGAGAAGAGCAGCGCATAGCGCCACGAGGGGATGCTGCGCGAGATGTCGCCGAGCTTCCAGAGGAAGACGACGGCGCCGACGACGAGAGCGATGATGCGCCATTGCCGCTCGTCGAACCAGAAGGTGCTCGCCCGACCGAGCTCTGGGTCCGCGTCGTCGAGGAGGAAGACGTCGGCCGCGTTCCATAGAGCGCCGAGCAGGTAGACGCTGATAATCGTCGGCAGCGCGAAGCGGAGCGAATGAATGACGCGGGCTCGGATGCGCACGGGCATGGGCGCAAGCTACGACGCCGCGCGAGCGATGAGCAACACCCCATCGGGACACCAGCGCGACACACACGAGCGGCCCCTTGCGCCTCACCGCGAACCGCGCGGAATTACCGGGGTAGTTGAAGAGTCCCGACCTCGACTTCACCGCATGCCGCATCTCGCCCGTCCCCTCACCGCGTTCGCCCTTCTCGCGATCGCGGCCGCTCCGCTCGTGGCCCAGGTGCCGACCACTCCGCCCAAGCCCGCGCCCGCGCCGGCGACCGCGGAGCCCGCGCCGGGGACGATCGTCGGCTTCGTCTTCGACTCGACGTTCATGCGGCCGC
>JABFXM010000348.1 GCA_013361745.1 Gemmatimonadaceae bacterium
CGAGCGCGGTGTGGTCACGGTCGCACCGAATCTCGGGTGGAAGGACTTTCCGCTGCGCGATCGCATCGAGGCGGGCGTCGGGCTGCCGACGACGCTCGACAACGACGCCAACTGCGCCACGCTTGGCGAGGCGTGGATCGGCGCCGGTCGCGGCGGCCGTGCCGTGGTCGGGATGACGATCGGCACCGGGATCGGCGGTGGCCTCGTCGTCGACGGGAAGATCTGGCATGGCGTCTCTGACGTCGCCGGCGAGATCGGCCACACGACGATCGACATGCACGGCCGCCGCAGCAAGTGCGGCAACTACGGATGCCTCGAGGCGTACGCGTCGGGGACGAACATCGCCGAGCGCGCGCGCGAGCGTGTGCTCGCCGACGGCGACTCCGCGCTCTCACGGATGGTGGGTGGAAAGCTCGACCTGATCACCGCGCAGACGGTCTACGAGGCCGCGCGCGCCGGCGACGAGATCGCGCTCGACGTGGTGAAGGAGACCGCCGCGTTCCTCGGCGCCGGGATCGCGAACCTCCTCAACACCTTCAACCCCGACGTCGTCGTCATCGCCGGTGGCGTGACGCAGGCCGGCGACGCGCTCTTCGAGCCGCGCCGCGCGGAGGCGCGCCGGCGCGCGTTCAAGTCCGCGTTCGACGCCTGCCGCATCGTGCCGGGCCAGCTCGAGGGCGCGGCCGGCGTCGTCGGCGCGGTGGCGACCTTCGCACAGCACCACCTCGCCAAGGCGTGAGGAGGAAGCGGGTCGGCGTCATCGGCACCTTCGTCTGGGACGTCATTCACGGACGCGACCTGCGGAGCGCTCCGGTCGAGGAGTGGGGCGGGATCACCTATGCACTGAGCGCGCTCGACGCCGCGCTCCCCGAGGATTGGGAGATTGTCCCCGTGATGAAGGTCGGGAGCGATCTCGCCGCGCGCGCGCGTGAGTTCCTCGGCACGCTGCGCCGGATCGCGCCCGACGCGGCGCTGTACGAGGTGCCCTACAAGAACAACCGCGTCGAGCTGCGTTACTACAGCGACGAGCGGCGCAGCGAGTATCTGAGCGGCGGCTTTCCGCCGTGGAGCTGGTCGGCACTGCGACCACTGCTCGAGGGGCTCGATGCGCTCTACGTCAATCTGATCTCAGGCTTCGAGCTGGATCTCGAGATCGCGCAGCTGATCCGACAGCACTTCCGCGGGCCGCTGTACTGCGATCTGCACTCGATCACGCTCGCGATTCGCGACGACGGACTGCGCGAGCTGCGACCGCTCACAAATGTGGCGGAGTGGTGCCGCTGCTTCGACATCATCCAGGTCAACGAGGACGAGCTGTCGATGATGGCGCCCGATCCGCTCGCGCTCGCCGCGACGGCGCTCGGCGTCGGGGTTCGGTGCCTGTGCGTCACGCTCGGACCGCGCGGCGTCGTCTACTTCGCGGACTCCGGTTTCGATCGACTGAGCGATCTCGCGACGCGCCATGAACTTGGCGTCGCGAAGGGCGCGATCCGGACCGAGCGCATCCCCGCGGCGGAAACGCGTGAGCAAAAAGGAGACCCCACCGGATGTGGCGACGTCTGGGGCGCGACCTATTTCTCCCGGCTGCTCGCCGGTGATATGTTAGCGGTCGCCATCGCCGCGGCGCAGGTCGCCGCGGCGCGCAACTTCGAGCACCGCGGGGCCAGTGGCCTCGCCAGCTACCTGCGAGGAGAGCTCTCCACTACGTGACCACCGTCATCAACGTCCCCCCGTCCCTCGACGACGTCACGTTCGAGCAGGTGCTCGACCAGATCGCGCCTCTCCCGGCAGACGAGAAGATCCTCGTCGACGCGCGCCACGCGCGCTGGGCCTCGCCCTTCGGGCTCACCGCGCTGCTGACGCTCGCGCAGACGCGCGCGGAGCGCGCCGCGTTCGCGCCGCCCGAGGCGGAGGAGACCGTGTCGTACTGGAATCGCACCGGGTTCTTCCGCCACGCGACGGAGCTCTTCGACATCGTCGGCAGCGCGCCGAAGCAGAAGCCGGCCGGCGAGTCCGACGTCCTGCTCGAGATCACGCCGATCGCGAAGAGCGACGACGTGCACGAAGTCGTCGGGCGCATCCAGCAGAAGGCGCAGCACATCCTCACGCGCGAGCTCAATCTCGACGCGAAGGCGACGATGGGCTTCGCGATGACGCTCTCCGAGGCCTGCCAGAACATCGTCGAGCACGCGGGACGCGGCGGCTGGGTCGCGGTGCAGACCTACCGCTGGACGAAGCGGCTCGGCCGGCGCGTCGTCGTCATCGCGGTCTGCGACGCCGGCGTCGGCTTCCGGCAATCGCTGGAGAGCGCGCCGGGGCGGACGCGGAGCGACCGCTGGGACGACGCGATGGCGCTCGAGGAGGCGGTGGTGCGCGGGGTCAGCCGCTTCCGCGACCCCGGGCGTGGACAGGGGCTCGCCGGCGTGCGACGCTACGTGGGACGGTGGGACGGCAAGCTGTCGGTTCGGAGTGGAACGGCGCGCATCGCCATCGTGCCGAGCTGGGACGAGGATGTCGCGCTGCGCGAGGGGTTGGCGCCTTTCGGTGGAGCGCAGATGCAGATCACGATTCCCGAGCGGACGGCCGGGCGATGATCAATCACATCGACCTGAGCACCGTCCTTCGCCGCACGGTGTGCGACCTGTACTCCAATCTCGTGACACGCCCCACGGGCGCCGCCGTTCGCACCGCGATCGAGACGCAGCTCGCCGAGCTCGGTGGGCGCACCGTGACCGTGATCGACTTCAGCAACGTCGGGCTGCTCGACTATTCGTGCGCAGATGAAGTCGTGGCGAAGCTCCTCCTTCCCTACTGCGACGACTGCCCGCCGCGTGACGCGTACTTCGTGTTCCGCGGCATGAGCGAGACGCACCTCGACGCGCTCGAGCACGTGCTCGAGCGCCATCGGCTGGCGCTGGTGCTCCAGGGCGACGGTGGCGAGCCGACGCTCATCGGCGCGGTGTCGGAGGCGGAGCGGCGCGCCTGGCAGGCGACGTTAGGCGTCGGCGGCGGCACCTCGCGCGAGATCGGCGGCGCCGCCGGGCTGGCGATGGACGAGGTGGAGATGGTGCTCGAGGGGCTCGCGCGCCGGCGCCTGACGATGCGGATCGACGACCAGTGGGTCGCCGTCGGCGCGCCGTTATGAAGCAGGAGCAGCCGCGGGACGATCTTCGCAACCGGCCGCTGCGCGTCGTCGGCTTCGTGGCGACGAAGGCCAGCGACGCCGAGCGCGGGCCGCTCGTCCGGATGCATCCCGACGACGCGCGCGCGCGCCTCCTCGTCGCTGGCGAGCTGGCATGGGTCTACGGGCCTCGCCGTCACGAGCTCGCGGAGGTTCGCCTCGACAACGCGCTCGCACGCGGCGACGTCTCGCTGCGCGACATCGCCGGGGTCGCACCTTCGGAGGTCGTCCGGGTGATCAAGCCCGATCTCGACGACCGCGGCATCGGCAACCGCGCGCGCTTCGCCTGACGCCGATGGCCCGCCGACGGAAGCCCTACGGCCCCTCGACCACCGCGATCCACGGCGGCGCCGAGCGCGGCGCCGATGGAAGCCCGGTCGTCGCGCCGCTCGTGCAGTCGGTGAACTTCATGCAGCCCGTCGGCAGCGGCGAGGGGCTGCGCTACCCGCGCTACGGCAACGCGCCTAACGCGGAGACGGTGCAGCGCCGGATCGCGCTGCTCGAGGGCGCGGAGGCGGGACTCGTGCTCGGCAGCGGGATGGGCGCGACCGCGTGCGCACTGCTCGCCCTGCTCCGCCCCGGCGACCACCTGCTCTGCAGCCAAGCGATCTACGGCGGAACGCATCGCCTGATCACGCAGGAACTGGCGACGCCGGGGATCGAGCACACGCTCGTCGATCCGCACGAGACGCGCGCCTGGCGCCGCCGCGTGCGCAAGGAGACGCGCGCGATCTTTCTCGAGTCGCCGGTGAACCCGACCTGCCGCGTGATCGACCTTGCGCCGGTGAGCCACATCGCGAAGGACGAAGGGCTCGCCCTCGTCGTCGACTCGACCTTCGCCAGCCCGATCAACTTCCGGCCGCTGCAGCACGGCGCCGACGTCGTCATCCATTCGGCGACGAAGTACCTCAACGGCCACCACGACGTCCTCGGCGGCGCGGTGGTCGGCACCGCGCCGTACATCGAGGAAGTGCGCCAGAAGATGATCGTCTGGGGGCAGGCGCCCGATCCCTTCGCCTGCTGGCTGCTCGAGCGCGGACTGAAGACGCTCGACGTGCGCATCGAGCGCCACAACCGCAACGCGCAGCGCATCGCCGAGTGGTGCGTGGAGCGGAAGGACATCAAGCGCGTTCACTATCCCGGGCTCCCGTCGCATCCGGATCACGACGTCGCGAAGCGGCAGATGTCCGGCTTCGGCGGAATGCTCGCGATCGAGCTTGCGGGAGGCAGCCGCGCCGCCGAGAAGATGCTCCGCAAGCTGCATCTCTTCCGCCACGCGCCCAGCCTCGGCGGAGTGGATTCGCTCGTCTCGGAGCCGCGCCACACCTCGCACGCCCACCTCGCGGCGACGGAGCGCGCGAAGGTCGGCATCCCGGACGGCTTCCTCCGACTGAGCATCGGCATCGAGGACGCCGACGACCTCATCGCGGATCTCGAGCAGGCACTCGCGTGATCGACGAAGGCGGGGTGCTCGAGCCGGAGCGGCGCCGGCGCGAGCGGCGCCTCAATTCGCGGGTGGCGGACATGACGATCCCGGAGATGCGCCGCCTGCTCGTGACGACGCTCCTCTCGACGATCGTGGTCGCGCTCTTCCTCTACATGGTGCGCAGCGTGATCGTCGCCGGCGTGCTCGGCGTGATCATCGGGGCGTACCTGCGGCCCTTCTACGCCTGGATTCGTCAGGGCGTCGGCTCGGCCGCGGGCGCCGCCGTGCTGACCATTGTCGCCGTCATCGTCCCCGTGCTCGCGGCGATCGTCTACAGCTACATCGAGATCAGCCAGGTCGCCGAGTACGTCAGCGCACACCAGCCACAGATCGCCGGGCAGATCGAGCAGTCGCTGCGGAAGCTGCCGTTCATGCAGGACGCGAACGTCGGCGAGTCGATCCGGCGCTGGGTGATCGCGACCTCCGACTATGGCGCGAAGCTCCCCGGCCTGATCCGCCGCGCCCTCGTCGGCTTCTCGATCGGGGCGACGATCTTCTTCTTCACCTGCTTCTACATCCTCATCGACGGGGAGAAGCTGGCCGGGTGGCTGCGCGCGAAGGTTCCGCCGCGCTATGGCGAGCTGCGCACCGCGCTCGAACGCAGCGTCTCCGGCGTCCTGTATGGCGCGATCTACTCGACGCTGCTGACGCAGACGCTCAAGTCGCTCGTCATCCTGGCGATGAATCTCGCGTTCGGCGTTCCGCTTGCGGCTGTGCTCGCCATCATCTCGTTCATCATCGGCTTCTTCCCGATCGTGGGGTCATGGAGCATCTACGTCCCGGTGGCGCTCTGGCTGCTCGTCTTCCGTGGCGCGACGGTGGAGGCGGTCGTCATGGTGGCAGTGGGCTTCCTCGTCAACACGCTGTTCATCTCGATGTACCTGCGACCAAAGCTCGCGGCCGAACGGTCGCGCGTGCTCAACTTCTACTGGATGCTCGTCGCGCTCGTGACCGGGGTCTACACCTTCGGACTCGCGGGCATTCTCATCGGTCCGATCCTCATCGGCATGTTGAAGGCGATCATCGAAACCGTCTCGGCAACCTCCGGCTGGCGCGTCCTCGACGAGAGTGAGGGCGACGCGATGGGAGGAGCGGGCGCATGATCCGCTTCACCGACGTGACGAAGGAGTATCCGCGCACCGGCGTGGCCCTCACCGACGTCAACTTCCATGTGGCGAAGGGGGAGTTCGTCTTCCTCACGGGGCCGAGCGGCAGCGGGAAGAGCACGATCCTCAAGCTGATCTACATGGAGGAGCTGCCAACCGCCGGCGAGGTTCGCGTCAGCGGCTTGAGCACGGTCGCGGTGCGGCGCACGGAGATCGCGAAGCTCCGTCGCAAGCTCGGCATCGTCTTCCAGGACTTCCGGCTGCTCGAGGATCGCAGCGCCGAGGCGAACATCGCCTTCGCGCTCGAGGTGACGGGCGCCCCGCGCTCGCAGATCCCGTCGCGCGTGAGCCGTCTGCTCACGCAGGTCGGGCTCGCGTCGAAGGCAAGCTCGTACCCGCGAGAGCTGTCGGGAGGTGAGCAGCAGCGCGTCGCGATCGCGCGTGCGCTCGTCAACGAGCCGTACGTGCTCATCGCCGACGAGCCGACGGGGAATCTCGACGACCGCGCGACGCGCGGAATCTTCCAGCTGCTGCGCGAGATCAACGCCTCGGGGACCGCGGTCGTCATGGCGACGCACAACCTCGAGCTGATCCGCCGCTCGGACTACCGCACGATCGAGATCAACCGCGGGCAGATCGTCTACGACTCCGGCGAGTCGAAGCCGGTGCAGCCCGAGGAGCTGGTCTGATGCGCTCGATGCGCGAGGCGCTCCTCGCCTTCCGGCGCGCGCCGCTCCTCAGCGTGCTCGGGATCATCACGATCGCGTTCTCGCTCTTCGCCGTCGGCCTGTTCGGGCTCGTGGCGGTGAACATCAAGGAAACGATCGCGAGCGTCGAGGAGCGCGTCGAGATCCGCGCCTTCATCGCTGAGGGAACTCCGGCGGAGGCGATCGCCGCGGCGATCGGCGACATCGGCAGCTTTCCCGAGGTCGCGAAGGTCGGCTACGTCTCGCAGGAGGACGCGCTGAAGCGCGCGCGCCAGGAGCTCGGCGAGTTCCGCGACGTCTTCGACGCCGGCTTCCTTCCCGCGTCCATCGAGGTGCGGCTCAAGCCGGGGTTCCGCGCGCCTGATCGCGTACGCTCTGTCGCGGCGCGCATCGCGACCTATCAGTTCGTCGACGACGTGCGCTACGGACAGGAGTGGGTGGAGAAGCTGGCGCGCATCCGCAACATCGCGGGGATCGCCGGCATCGCGCTCGGTCTCGCCTTCGCGATGGTGGCGGTCATGATCATCGGCACGACGATCCGCATGGCGGTGCTCGCGCGGAGCCGCGAGATCGCAATCATGCGCCTCGTCGGCGCGACGGACGGATTCATCCGGCGTCCCTTCCTGATCGAGGGTTTCGTGAAGGGAATCCTCGGGGGCGGCGCGGCGCTTCTTCTCACCTGGGTGGCGAGCCTGCTCATCAACCAGTACATCGTGAAGACCTCGTTCTTCCCGACGGAGCTCGCCGTGATCGGCGTGCTCGGCGGCGCGATCATCGGACTGCTCGGAAGCGGCGTCTCGGTCGGACGCCACCTGCGACGGGTATGACCCGGCGGCGGTCCGCGCTCGCGCGCGGTCTCACGCTCGCGCTGTTCGGGGCCGCGCTCGTTGCGACGCGGCCCCTCCTCGCGCAGCAGACGCCGTCCTCCGCGAACGCGGCGGCGAAGGTACGCGCGCAGCGCGACGAGCTCGAACGGATCCGGCGCGAGCGCGCGCAGCTCGAGGCGAAGATGGGCGAGCTGCAGGGCACCGTTCACGATCTTTCCGAGGAAGTTTCCAACCTCGACAGCCAGGCCGACGCGACCGCGCGCGCCGTGCGCTCGCTCGACGCGCAGCTCTCGGCCATCGGCGAGGAGGTCACGGGCGCGACGGGAGAGCTCGTGCGCGCGGAGGACGAGCTGGCGATCAAGCGCGCGGTGCTTCATCGCAGGCTCGCCGACATCTACAAGCGCGGGCCGCTGTACTCGTACGAGGCCCTGCTCTCGGCGCAGACCTTCGCCGAGCTGGTCGCGCGGTACAAGTATCTCCACCTGCTCGCGCTGCGCGACCGCGCGCTCGTGCGGCGCGTGGAGGAGCTGCGCAACCAGATCGAGAGCCAGCGTGGGCTGCTCGTGCGCCTGCGCAACGACGTCGAGATGAGTCGCAGCGAGCGCGCGCGTGAGGAGGAGCGGCTCCGAGACCTCGAGCAGCAGCGGGCGCACAGCCTTGCGCAGGCGAAGCGCAGCGCGCGGCAGACCGAGGCTCGCCTCAAGCAGATCGACCGCGACGAGACGCGCATCACGGGACTCATCGCGTCGCTCGAGGCCGCGCGTCGCCGCGCCGACGACGCGGCGCGCACGCGCGGCACGCCTCGTCCGGTGACGCCCACCGTCCGCCCCGCCGCGAACCTCGACTGGCCCGTCGAAGGGGAGCTGCTCTATCGCTTCGGCCGTGTCGTCAACCCGAACAACACGACGACGCGGTGGAACGGGATCGGGATCGGTGCTCCAGCAGGGGCACCGGTG
>JABFXM010000328.1 GCA_013361745.1 Gemmatimonadaceae bacterium
CTTCGGTCCCGAGGACGGACACCTCGACATCTCGCTCGGCGCCGGCGGCGGAGCGAACGACGTCGGACTCGGCCACGTCGAGGACTGGTACGCGGCGAATCCGGGCGGCAACGGCCAGGACGTGAGCCGCAACCTGCTCGGGGACATCCTTCGCATCGACGTCGATCACCGGAGCGGCGGGATGGAGTACGCGATCCCGCGCGACAATCCCTTCGCGCGCGGCGGCGGGCTGCCGGAGATCTACGCCTACGGCTTCCGCAATCCCTGGCGCTTCGCCTTCGACATGAAAGGCGAGCACTCCCTCATCGCCGGCGACGCGGGACAGAATCGCTGGGAGGAAGTGGACCTCGTGCGCCGCGGTGGGAACTACGGGTGGAACGTGAAGGAGGGGACGCACTGCTTCGACGCGACGAACGCCCGGGTCGATCGCCCGTCATGCCCGAGCACGATGCCCGACGGCACGCCGCTGATCGATCCCGTGATCGAGTACGCGAACCGCGCGCAGGGCCCGGGCATCGGCGTAGGGTTGGTGGTGGTCGGCGGTGTCGTGTATCGCGGTCATAAGGTCGAAGGACTCGACGGCCGCTACGTCTTCGGCGACTGGAGCCAGAGCTTCCTCGGCGCGCCCACCGGGCAGCTCTTCGTCTCGACGCCGATGGGACAGCGCATGTGGGGGATGCAGAAGCTCATGATCGCCGGAAGTCCCGACGGCGAGCTGCACCACCGCGTGCTCGGTTTCGGCCAGGATCCGCGCGGTGAGGTGTACGTCCTGACGACGGACAACAGCGGTCCGTCGGGTAACACGGGCAAGGTGTTCGTGATCTCCGGTCCGCGTCGCAGCGACGTGGACGACGATCACGAGGACGACGTCGGCGACGACAGCTAGCCGCGAGCGACGCCGCTCGCGACGGTCGTCAGTGATCCGACGGCAGCAACGACGGAGGAGAGCCGCCGCTGATGTCGCCCGGTCGCTGGCGATCGTCGCAACTGAGGGGAGTAAGGAGAGTGAGGGGAGTAAGGAGAGTAAGGGCTTACTCCTCTTACTCTCCTTACTCTCCTCACTCCCCTTACTCTCCTACTCCATCACGCTCCTTCCCCCTTGACGCTGGCGACCGGCTCGCGCGTCTGCTTCGACTTCACGAGGCAGTCGAGCTCACGCTCGCGCAGGTTGAACTGGTAGCCGGGGCCCAACAGGCCGACGCGGAGGTAGCTCAGCGTCAGGCGCGAGCCGGTGGTCACCTCGTTCGCGTTGTCGAAGCGCACGCCGCGTCCGTCGACGAAGGTCACGCCGCCCTTGCCGACGACTTCGGCGAGATGTCCCTCGACGACGAGGGCCGTGTCCTCGTCGATGCCGAGTCCCATGAGGTCGGGGTTGGACGCGATGGCGACGAAGAGCCGGTGCAGGCGGCGCCGCTCCGCGAAATGCGTGTCGATCATCGCGCGGAAGCCGAGCAGGCCGAGGCCGGGACCGATGTGCATGTCGGTGTTGACGCCCTGCTCGTCCACCTCGCCGCCGGCGAGGATCGTCTCGGTGAGCGCGGCGGCCCCCGCGCTCGTGCCGCAGACGATGGCGCCGCGGCGATACGCGTCGCGGATCGCGTTCCCCACGCGGGAGCCGCCGATCGTCGCGACGAGGTGCACCTGGTCGCCGCCGCCGAGGAAGATCCCCTGCGCCTCGGCCACCAGCTCGGCGATGCGCTTGTCCTGCGCCGCGTCGCGGCGGTCGACGATCGGGATCTCGACGTTCGTGGCGCCGGCGATCTTGAGGTCGTTGCGCCACGCGATCGCCGATCCCATCGGGTCGCTGGAGGCCGTGGTGAAGCCGACGATGCGTCCTCCCTCGTGCCCCCCGCTGCGCTCCACGAAGGTGCCTAACGCCTCGCCGTCCGCGCTGCACCCGCCGCCGATGAGGACGAGCGTGCCGCAGGTGTCGCCGGCGCGGCGCTGCGAGGGCGCCATCATCGCGGTTCGCGTTCTCCGCAGCGCGCCGACCAGCAGCGCGCCGCGAGCGCGGCCGCGACCTGCGACGACGCGGGCGCGTCGTCGCGCAGCGCGCCGACGTCCTCGGTGCGATCGCCGAGGTCGAGCAGGATGTGCCCGCGCTCAACGAGGGCGACGGCGACGGCGACCTTCTGGTCGCGACG
>JABFXM010000416.1 GCA_013361745.1 Gemmatimonadaceae bacterium
GAGCCGAGGATCTGTTTGGGCACGCCGGGTGAGATGGTCTCACCTCGGCCACCCCAGAAAAACTTCCCGGCTCGTGCCCGTAGAATCTTTCGTCGTTCTCCCATGGTGCTCCCGCCCTTCTCCCACACAAAAACCGCGCAATCTCGCCGCGACGACGACCTCGACGCGACCCGCGACGATCCCTGCTACCGCTTGAACTCCGCGTCCTTCGCCCATGCCGGCCACGCGGTGTCGTTCCCGAGCTTGATCGCGAGGCGATACACGAGCTGGGAGAGCTGCGCCGCGCCGGAGAGGTCGAGGCCGGGCTTGTACTCGTCGGAGGGCTGGTGGTAGCGGTGCTCGGTGTAGTCCTCTTCCTGCAGCGCGCCCCAGCCTGCGGGGTGATCGACGTAATCGTTGCCGGAGCCGATCGAGACCGCGGGGATCCCCGCCTTGGCGAAGGAGAAGTGGTCGGAGCGGTAGAAGTGCCCGCGCTCCGGGTGATCCTCGGGGGAGATCTTCATCCCCTGCGGGCGGATCATCGCCGCGATCGTGCTGCCTAACGTGCTCTTGTTCTCGCCGAGCACGGTGACGTCGCGCGTGCGGCCGAGGATGTTGCCGCCATCGAGGTTGATGTCGGCGACGATCTGCTTCGCCGGCACCGGCGGATGCGTCGCGAACCAGTCGGAGCCGAGCAGCCCGCTCTCCTCCGCGGTGACGAAGGCGAAGAGGAGGGAGCGGCGCGGCTTCGCGCCCTGCGTCGCGGCGTGAGCGACGGCGAGGAGGTCGGCGACGCCGCTCGCGTTGTCGGAGGCGCCGTTGTAGATCGAGTCTCCGTTCACCGCGGGGCCGATGCCGAGGTGGTCCCAGTGCGCGCTGAGGACGACGTACTCGTTCCTCGCCTTCGGGTCGCGGCCGCTGACCCTGCCGACGACGTTCTCCGACGAGAGGTGCTGCACCGTGTTGTGGAAGCTCGCGGTGAGCATGAGACCCGTCGCGACCGGCTTGAAGTCGCGCGAGTCCGCCTGTGCGCGCAGCTTCGCGAGGTCGAGCCCCGCCTGCGCGAGGAGCGCCGTCGCCGCGCTGTCGGTGATCCAGCCGCGGAAGCCTAACGGCGCCGGGAGGCTGGCGTCGCGCGGGAGCATCCGCTGCTCCTTCGCCCACGAGCCGACGACGGTGTGCCAGGGATAGCCCGCCTGCTCGGTGGTGTGGACGATGAGCATCCCCGCCGCGCCCTGCCGCTCCGCCTCCTCGAACTTGTACGTCCAGCGGCCATAGTAGGTCATCGCCTTCCCGCCGAAGAGCGTCGGCTCGTTCGCGGGCGCCGGCGGATCGTTGACGAGGACGAGAAGGATCTTCCCCTTGAGATCAGTCCCCTTGAAGTCGTCCCACTTGTACTCGGGCGCCTTCGCGCCGTAGCCGACGAAGACGATCTCGCCGTTCGCGCTGCTGTTCTCCGTCGCCGAGCCGGCCCAGAGCACGACGTCCTCCGGGTAGCGGAGCTTCGGCAGCGAACGCGGCGCGACCGCGGGGCCGCCGGTGTTCGCCGACGACGGCATCGTCATCCCGACGCCGAGCCTGATCGTCGCCGGATCGGCGCCGACGATGTCGATCGGGACGCGCTGGAAGTAGGAGCCGCTGTCGCCCGCCGGCTCGACGCCGATCGCGCGCAGCTCGGAGGCGATGTACTCGGCGGCGATGCGGCCGCCGCGCGTGCCCGGCGCGCGTCCCTCGAGCAGGTCCGAGGCGAGGAAGCGGAGCTGCCCGTCGATCTCCGCGGGAGTGATCGTCGTCACCGACCGCTGCTGCGCGGCGAGGGTGAGCGGAGCGACGACGAGGAGCGTCGCGAGAAGAGAGGATGTCGATCGCATGATGTGACGGGCGCGCCGAGGGTGAGTGCGAGTCCCATCGAGGGGCTCACCGTGCTATCTTAGCGGCGCGGCGAGCGACGCGGCCAGCCCTCGCCCGATCGCCGAGCGCGCATCTCGCGGCAGACGCGCGCGCCATCGCACCAACTCCTCCGGAGGCCCGTTCATGCTGCGTCGTCTCGCCCCGTTCGCACTCGCCGCCTGCGCGGCGCTCGCTCTTCCCCGCGCATCGCGCGCCCAGGACCTCGCGCCGGCGACCACCGGGACCGCCGCCGCGCAGCCCGCGCCCGCCGTC
>JABFXM010000502.1 GCA_013361745.1 Gemmatimonadaceae bacterium
GCCGAGGAGATGGAATCCGTCATGCGCGCGCGCATCGGTGAGGGGATCCGCGCGATCTTCAGCGACCTGCCGAGCGGCAGCTGGACGATGGCGGCGCGGCGCGCGATGCGCGGGAACGAGGAAGTCGTGCTCGTCACCGGCGTGAACCTCGCCGCGCTGCTCGAGTTCGTGATGCACGATGACGTCGCGCCGGCCGCGGCGGCGCGGGCGTGCATCGACCGGGCGCGTGGAGCGATCTCGCTCGTCGGAGGCGGCACGCGTGCCTCTTGAGCTTTTCCGGATCGACGACCGGCTCATTCATGGCCAGGTCGTGGTCGGGTGGGGGCAGCCGATGCGCCTCGGCTTCATCGTGCTCGTGGACGACGAGGTCGCGAGCAGCGAGTGGGAGCGGGAGCTGTACCGCATGGGCGTTCCGCCGGAGGTGGACGTCGTGTTCGAGACCGTGGACGGCGCGGCCGCTCGCATCGAGGAGTTCGCGAAGGACCCGCGGCCAGGGATCCTGCTCACCGGTGACGTCGAGTCGATGGCGCGGCTCGCGGAACGGTGCGGACGCGTGCGCACGGTGAACCTCGGCGGAATCCACCATCGGGCGGGGCGCATGCAGAAGCTGCGCTACGTCTTCCTCGCCCCGGACGAGGAGGGCGCGCTGCGCGCGCTCGAGCAGACGGGGATCGCGGTGACGGCGCAGGACGTCCCCGGCGCGCGCCCGGTTCCGCTGAGCGACGTCCTCGCGGGAAAAGGAGAGTGATGTCGAACGCGCCGATCGCCGCGCTCACCCTCGTCGGTGCCGTGCTGGGACTCGATGTCGTGAGCTTCCCGCAGGCGATGCTCTCGCGGCCGATCGTGGCCGCGACCATCGGCGGCACGGTCGTGGGCGACCCGGTCTCGGGGCTGCTCGCGGGCGCGACGATCGAGCTCTTCGCGCTGGAGACTCTCCCCGTCGGTGCGTCACGGTATCCCGAGTGGGGCTCGGCGTCGGTCGTCGGCGGAGCGCTGCTCGGTCTGCACGGCGACATCCACCCGGGTGCGCTCTCGGTCGCGCTGTTCGCTGCGATCGCGACGGGGTGGATCGGCGGCTGGACGATGATCCAGCTTCGCCAGCTGAACGGGCTCCTCGCGCGGCGGCTGCGGCCGGCGATCGACGCCGGGAACCGGAACGCGGTGCTCGGGCTGCAGTTCGGCGGGCTCCTCGCGGACCTGCTGCGCGGCGGCGCGCTGACGCTGCTCTCGCTGCTCGCCTTCGTTCCCCTCGCCGAGGCGACGCTCGCCGTCTGGGGCGCGAGCGCGCGCTACTCGCGCGCGGTGTCGGTGGTCGTCGCCGCGTCGGTCGCCGCGGCCGCGGTGTGGAAGCTCTTCCGCGTCACGGCCGGAGCTCGCTGGTATCTCGCCGCCGGGCTCGCGCTCGGCCTGCTCGCGATGTGGCTGCAATGAGCACCGCGCCGAACCCCCGCCCGCAGGAGCCGCGTCGCTCGACGCCGACGCCGTCGCGCGTCGGCACCGCGCCGCCGGTGCTTCCTCTGCTCACGCAGATGGAGATGGCGTTGCGGCTCTTCATGATCCAGAGCGCGTGGAACTACGAGCTGCTGCTGGGCAACGGCCTCGGCTTCTGCGTCGAGCCGGCGCTGCGGCGGCTGCCGGGTGGTCGCAAGGGGACCGCGTACCGCGAGGCGCTGGCGCGGCAGAGCCAGTACTTCAACGCGCATCCGTATCTCGCCGCGGTCGCGGTGGGCGCGCTGGCCCGCGCTGAGCTCGAGCGCGCCGAGCCGGCGCGGATCGAGCGCTTCCGCACCGCGCTCTGCGGACCGTTAGGCAGCGTCGGCGACCGGCTCGTCTGGGCGGGATGGCTGCCTTTCTGCTCGCTCTTCGCGCTCGCCGCCTTCGGGCTCGGCGCCGGGCCCGTGACGGTCGTCCTGCTCTTCCTCGGCCTCTACAACGCCGGCCACGTCACGCTCCGCGCGTGGGGGCTGAGCGTCGGCTGGCGACGCGGGATGCGCGTCGCTTCGGCGCTCGCGAACCCCGTGCTGCGCGAGGGGCCGGGACATCTCGCGCGCGCGGCGGCGCTCGTCGCCGGCGTCGCGCTCCCACTCGCGCTCGGACGCGCGATCGGGCCGGGACGGACGCTGCTCGGCGGC
>JABFXM010000130.1 GCA_013361745.1 Gemmatimonadaceae bacterium
TCCCGGTCCCCGAGTCCTGAAGCACTACGCCCCGGAATGCCGTTAGGCATTCCGGGGCGTGCTGCGTCCGGGATCGGTTCACCGCGGCGCGCCGAGCTCTCCGCCCATCGCGCGCGCGAGATCGCGGCTGACGGAGCGACCGAGGCGTCCCCTTCATGTGCCGAGGTGACGGAGCGGCCGAACTGCACGAAGGGCGTAGTCCTGCACGGTCTCGACGAGCGGCCGATAGAGATCGGCCGGCCGCAAGAAGCTCGAGGTCCGCTCGCGCTCCCTTCGACGCCCTGCGACCGCCTAACATGTGCCGCAGCGCTCGCCACCCGAACGACTGCGGATGCCAGCACGCCACGACCCATACGTCTCGCTGCGGAACCCGAACTTCCGCTGGTACGTCGCGAGTCTCGTCGCGTTCACGCTCGGGACGCAGATCCAGGCGGTGGTGGTGGACTGGCAGGTATACGCACTGACGAAGGACCCGCTCTCGCTCGGGCTCGTCGGCCTCGCCGAGGCGCTCCCGTTCATCGGCGCGGCGCTGTACGCGGGACACATCGCCGACCGGCAAGACCGGAAGCGGCTCTCCGTGAGCGCGATGGGTGTCCAGACGATGTGCGGCCTGCTCCTGCTCGGCTACACCCTGCGCGCGGACGTGCTCGCGCCTGGTCGCGTGTGGCCAATCTACGCGGTAATGCTCGTCAGCGGGCTGGCGCGCAGCTTCCAGCAGCCGGCGCGCACCGCGTTAGGCGCGGAGATCGTACCGCGCGAGACATACCCGAACGCGGTCGCCTGGCGGTCGTCGCTCTGGCAGTTCGCGGCGGTGATTGGCCCCGCGCTCGGCGGGATGCTCTACGGCTTCTCCGGCGCGCGGCTCTCGTACGCGGTGGAAGCGGCGCTGTGCGGGGCCGGTGCGCTGCTCTTCGGCCGCATCGTCTACGTGCGACGGCCCGCGCTTGCGCACGACAGCACCGGGATCGCCGAGAACCTCACCGTCGGGATCCGCTTCCTGCTCAGGCAGAAGGAGCTGCTCGGCGCACAGCTGCTCGATCTCTTCTCGGTGCTCTTCGGCGGTGCGCCGGCGCTGCTGCCGATCTTCACCTCGGAGATCCTGAAGGTCGGGCCGCAGGGACTCGGCGTCCTCCGCGCCGCGCCGGCGGCCGGAGCGGTGGTGATGTCCGTGGTGCTCACGCATCGCCGGTTGCGGCGCGCCGGACGAACGCTCTTCCTCGCCGTCGCCGGCTTCGGCCTCTGCTGGATCTTCTTCGCCCTGTCGCACTCCTTCTGGCTCTCGCTCGCGCTGCTCGCGCTCAGCGGGATGCTCGACAACATCAGCGTCGTGATCCGCTCGACGCTGCTCACGGTGCGCACGCCGGAGCATCTGCTCGGGCGCGTGTCGGCGGTGAACCAGATCTTCATCGGCTCCTCGAACGAAATCGGCGAGTTCGAGAGCGGGGTGACGGCGCGGCTGCTCGGCGCGGTCCGCGCGGTGGTGGTCGGTGGCGTCCTGACGCTGGGCGTCGTCGGGGCGACGGCCTGGCGGGTGCCCGCGCTGCGCGAGCTCGACGAGCTGGCGTGACGCGCTAGGAGATCACGCGCCCCACCACGGCGCCGACGATCCGGAAGGCGCTCACCAGCACGAAGAGGGTGCCGAGCGCGGCGGCGATCCAGCGGGCGGCGAGGAGCACGCGCCGCCGCGAGACGGTGGCGGCGTCGGCGAGCTCGCGATCGGCGATCCCCCAAAGCCCGAAGGCCCCGATCGCGAGGGGAGCGAGCACGAATTGCCACCAGGACGGGCGCCACGCGACGAGCGCGACGAGCAGGAGCACGCCGATCGCCCCGTCCGCGACGAGCGCGCCATCCGACGACCGGCGTGCCTTCGCGGCGAGTGCGGCGTACGGACCCGGATGCCCGTCGTCGGCGGCGCCGTTAGGCATGATGCGCGAATCCATGATTCAACATGCACCGGCCGGGCCGCGCGCGTGAGGGTCGGATGGCCGCCGTCGGCGGGCTCGCCGGCGACGCGATCTCGTACGGCGAAAGGCTGCTGGCGCCCTCGCCGGCTCGTATCTTACAGCCCTTCGATCTCACGTCACGAGGTGAAGCGTTTGCCGGACCGGACGAGCGTCGACACCCGCATCGCG
>JABFXM010000279.1 GCA_013361745.1 Gemmatimonadaceae bacterium
GGGACAGACGTGGGACGTGGGCCCACGTACCACGTCCTCCCGCGTCCCCCGTCGTCCCAAGCCCCGCCATCGATCCCCCGTCCCACGTCAAATCCCACGTTGGACATGGGTTCCGCGTCCAACGCCGAACTGCGTCAACTCCACTCCGCCACGTCCACGCCGACGCCGACTCTCCTGTCCAACGGCAAACTGACCCGTCGCCGCTTCCTCGCCCTGAGCGGGGCCGCGGCGACGGTCGTCGCCGCTGACGCGCTGCTCGTCGAGCCGCGCCGGCTCACCGTCACGCGCCATCTCGTCCGCTCGCCCGGCGCGCCCGTCGGCGCGCGGCGCGTGCGCATCGTGCAGCTCACCGATCTCCATCTCACGCCGATCGGTCCGTTTCACGAGCGGATCGCCCGCGAGATCGCGCACGCCGATCCGCACCTCATCGTGATCAGCGGCGACAGCATCGACCGGCCCGACGCGAACGGGCGGCTCGACGATTTCCTGTCGCTGCTCGATCCCGCGACGCCGAAGTTCGCGACGTGGGGAAACTGGGAGCACTACCTCGGCATCGACCTCGGCACCACCGCCGAGGTGTACGCGCGGCACGGCTGCCGCGTGCTCGACAACGCCAGCGCCGTGGTGCACGTGAACGGGGCGCGACTGCTCGTCACCGGCATCGACTCCTCGCAGGACGGATTTCCCGACATCACGCGCGCGCTGCGCGGCGTCGAGCCGTCGCCGAACCATCTCGTGATCGCGCACTGCCCGGTGCAGCGTGATCACGTCGTGCGGCACATCATCGCCGGACCGGCGTGCCCCGCGCCCGGCGCGAAGCCGTCGGCGATGCCGGTGACGGGCCCGTCGCTCCCCCATCGTCCCTCGCTCGTCCTCTCCGGCCACACCCACGGCGGCCAGGTGACGTTGGGCGGCTGGGCGCCGATCACTCCGGCGGGGAGCGGTCCGTACGTCGCGGGCTGGTATCGCCACGGGGTGATCCCGCTCTACGTGTCGCGCGGGATCGGCGAGACGATGATCCCGCTGCGCTTCTGGTGTCCGCCGGAAGTGGCGGTGTTCGAGTGGGAGATGGCGTGAGGCCGCGCGCCTAACGTGCGACGCCGGCGGCGTCCCGCAGCAGCCGCCACGCCTCCGCGACGTGGCGTTCCTCCGTCCTGATGTTCCCGATCGCCAGCCGCAGCACATACCGCCCGTTCAGCTTCGTGTGCGAGAGGAACACCGTCCCCGACGCGTTCACCGCGTCGAGGATGCGCGAGTTGATCGCCTCGCGCTCCGCCTCGCTCTTTCCCTCCGGCGCGTAGCGGAAGCACACCGTCGAGAATGGCACCGGCGCGACGACCTCCCAGTCACGCTCCGCGCTCACCCACGACGCGAACGTCCGCGCGAGCGCGCAGTGCGCCCTGATCCGCTCGGCCAGGCCCTCGGCCCCGAAGGCGCGGATCACCATCCACAGCTTCAGCGCGCGGAAGCGGCGGCCGAGCTGCACGCCGTAGTCCATCAGATTCTCGACCGGCGCCGTCTCGCGCGTCGTGAGGTATTCGGGCACGAGCGAGAAGGCGCGCTTGAGGATTTCCGGTCGCTTCACGTACAGCGCCGAGCAGTCGATCGGCGTGAAGAGCCACTTGTGCGGGTTGACGACGAAGGAGTCGGCGAGGTCGACGCCGTCGAGGACGCCGCGCATCTCGGGGACGACCGCCGCCGTTCCGCCGTAGGCCCCGTCGATGTGCAGCCACGGCCGCGCTGCGCTTGCCGTGGCGGCTACCGCCCGTGTGGAATCCGCGACGACCGCAGCGATCTCCCGCACCGGATCGATGCTCGTCGTGCTGGTGGTCCCCACCGTCGCGACGACGGCAAGGGGGAGCATCCCGCGCGCGCGATCCTCGACGATGCGCTCGCGGAGAATATCGGGGCGCATCCGGAACTCGGCGTCCGCCGGGATGTGGACCACGTTCTCGTGGCCGATGCCTAACGTGATGGCGCCCTTGTCGACGCTCGAGTGCGCGTGCTCGGAGCAGTAGACGCGAAGCACCGGCAGGTCTGTGCGCCCGGCCATCCCACGCTCGCGCACGTCGAGCCCCGCCGCCTCGCGCGCCGCCGCGAGGGCGAGCATCGTCGAGATCGACGCGGTGTCGTTGATGTGCCCATGCCAGCCGTCGCCCAGCCCGAGGAGCTGGCGCAGCCAGTCGAGCGCGCGCAGCTCGAGCTCCGTCGCCGCCGGCGAGGTTCGCCAGAGCATCGCGTTGACGTTCAACGCCGCCGCGAGCAGCTCGCCGAGTATCCCCGGCGCGGACGCGCTGATCGCGAAGTAGGCGAAGAACCCCGGATGGTTCCAGTGTGTGATCCCCGGGAGGATCTTCGACTCGAAGTCGCGGAGGATCGTGTCCAGCGACTCACCCTGCACCGGCGGCGACGCGGGAAGGGAAGCGGCAACCTCTCCCGGGCTCACGCGCGCCAGCACCGGATACCGCTCGGGGTTCGCGAGGAACTCGCCGATCCACTCGACGAACCTCTTCCCGTACTCGACGAAGACGTCAGGCGCGACGTCGCCGGTCGAGCCGAGTCGCGGGCCACCAGCGGCTGACCCCTGAGGCCCCGACCCCTGCGGCAGCCTGGCCCCTGACCCCTGCGCCAGCGTCACTGCGCGTAGCGCAGGATGTCGTACAGGAAGTGCACGCCGAAGCCCGCGTTCTCGACCGAGATGCGCTCATCGTTCCCGTGCACTCCCTTCTGCGAATCGGCGACGTCGGTCATGAAGGGATCGAGTCCGTAGGTGACGATCCCGAGCTTGCGATACGTCGGCCTGTCGGTCGCGCCGGTGAGCATCGGCGTCGTCACGATCGCCTTCGGGTCGCGGTCGTGCGCCGCGCGCTCGATCGCGCGGAAGAAGTCGGTGTTCACCGGACTCTCGAGCGGCGTCTTCGGCTGGAGATCGGTGCTGAAGTGCACCGACGTGTCGTTGACGATGCGCTGCAGCGTCGCGAGGAACGCGGCCGGATCCTGATCGGGAAGCAGGCGGATGTCGAGCTTCGCGCTCGCCTCCGGCGGGATGACGTTGGTCTTGTTCGACCCCTGCAGCCCGGTGAGCGAGATGGTGTTGCGGAGGATCGCGTTCCAGTAGATGTCGTTCGTGATCCAGGCCTTCGCGCGCGGATCCTTCACCGCGGCGACGACGTCGCTCAGCCAGCGCTGCTGCTCGCCGGAATAGAGCGGGGCGATGTCGTGGAAGTACTTCGCGACGCCAGGCGTGACGTGGATGGGCGTCTCGTAGTCGGCGATCTTCGCCAGCGCGCGCACGAGCTTCGGCACGGGGTTCTGCTTCGTCGGACGCGAGCCATGCGATGGCGTCCCCTTCACCGTCACGCTCTGCCAGAAGGTGCGCTTCTCGGCGACGCCGACGCCCCAGTACTTCAGCTTCCCGTTCTGGACGGCGTTGTCGCCGCCCTCGGTGATGAGGAACTCGACGTCCTTCAGCAGGTCGGGATGCTTCTCGACGAACTGCACGGCGCCGGTCGAGCCGAGCTCCTCGTCGGCGTTGCCGATGAAGACGATGTCGCGGTTGAGCTGGACGCCGTTCCGCTTGAGGAGCAGCATCGCCATCAGCTGCGCGATCCCCTCGCTCTTCATGTCGAGCGCGCCGCGCCCGTAGATGTAACCGTTCACGATCGCGCCCCCGAAGGGGTCCTGCGTCCAGTACGACGGCGTCGCGGGAACGACGTCCATGTGATGCACGAGCGCGATCGCCTTCTTCGTCCCGTTCCCCTTGAGCCGCGCGTAGAAGTTCGCCCGCCCCGCGCCGAGTGAGACGGTGTCGAGGATCTGCGACTCGATCCCCTCCCTGTCGAGGACGCTCTTCAGCCAGAGCGCGGTCTGCAGCTCGTTCCCCGGCGGGTTCGTGGTATTGATGCGGAAATACTCCTGCATCATCCGCACGGTCTCGTCGCGGGTCGCGTTCCAGTCGATGGAGTTGGGAGCGGGCTGCTGTGCGGAGAGGAGCGCGGGCGCGGCGGCGAGCGCGAGGGCGAGGAGAGCGATGCGGCGCATGGCTGGGCGAGGGAGGGAGGGAAGGCGAAATCAGATCGCGGGAGAGAGCGGGCGCAAGGCGGGGAAGAGCGCCGCGCCGGTTGCATCGGATCGATCCGCGGTTCTCGAGCCGTTCTTCCCACGAACCGGATGCTTTCGGCGCCGCTGACGAGCCCCCACGCGACCCACGATCAGGCCGGCCTCCTCGCAAGTGGCGTCGAGGCTCGTATGCGAACGGGCATCGCGCGATTGGGCAGGAAGAAGAGCGGGAGCATGTCGGAAGAACGACGGAAGTGCTGTTCTGAAGGCTTGTTTTCCCACCCGGGATCACCCGCGCCAATGAGGAGCTCCGAAACCGCGCTGAGCGATCAGATACTGACCACGGAAACAACGCCGCGCGCGACACGTACTATCGGAATCCTCTCCGGACTCCCATGCTGCTCCCTCTCCTCGCCGCTCTCCTCATCGCGCCGCGCGCGGTGCAGACTCGGGACACCATCCCTCCCCCCGCGAGCACGGATAGCGCGAAGAAGAAGGATCGCCATTCGGTGAGCATCTCGGTCCGCGACCGCGACGGCGGCGAATGCGTGGGGTTGTCGACCGGCTCCAACGACAACGATGCGTGCGAGGCGAGTCGCGTGGCCGCGAAGCGCATCCCCGTCACCCCGGCGCTGATCGCGAGCGCCTACGCGAACCCGGCGACGTGCGGGCTCGTGCTGCGCGCGCGTGAGGCGCGCACCGCGGTGGACTCGACGCTCCGTGCGTACCGCGGTCTCGCCTACCAGCGGATGTCGGCAGGGATCGCGCTCCACGCGCTCGCGCGCGACCGCCTCGCCGCTCGCGCAGAGCAGTCGGCGAAGATCTGGTGGGACCGCGAGAAGGGCGCGCTCGTGCAGCTCACCGGAGCGCGCTCGGTCGCTCCCGTCGCAGGCGACGCCGAGGATCAGGATCCGGCGAGCACCGGGACCATCGCGCTCCCGTATGTCCCCGGCGAGGATCGGCTCTGGCCGATCGGCGGCGCGAAGATCGTCGTCGACGACGAGGAGATCGTCCACCCGCTCGGCGCCGGCGCCGAGGCCTACTACACGTATGCGATCGGCGACTCCGTCGTGATTCGAATCCCGCGCGGGGGCGAGTTTCACCTCGTCGAGCTCCGCGTGCAGCCGCGCGCCGAGCGATGGAACGCGGTTGTCGGATCGCTCTGGCTGGATCGCGAGAGCGCGCAGATCGTTCGCGCCGCGTATCGGCTCGCTTCACCGCTCGACATCTGGGTCGCGATCAACGAGGAGAGCGCCCGCGACAGCGCCGACGGGAAGCGCGGCAAGAAGGACGACGACGACATCCCGGCGTGGCTCAAGCCCACGCTCCATCCCATGCGCGCGTCGCTCAGCGCGGTCACCCAGGAGTTCGCGCTGCAGGGCGGGCGCTGGTGGCTCCCGATCTCGCGCACGGCGGAAGGCCTCGTCGAGGTCGGACCGATGCGGCTCCCGCTGAGCTGGGAGGAGCGCTTCACCTACGACGTGGTCAGCGGCACTCCACTCCCCGGCACCGCGCTCGACTCGCTGACGACGACGTACGCGTCGCGCATCGTGCTCGCCGACTCCGCGGCGAAGCTCCGCGAGAGCGACGGCGACGGCGAGCACGGTCACGGTCGCGACTCGTCGTGGACGCGGCGCCATCCGCTCGAGGCGCTGCAGGAGAAGGAGAAGGCCGCGTGTCTCCACACCATGAAGGGGATGCGCACCGAGATCAGGACGCGCAATGGCGTGCGCACCTTCATCGTTGTCCCCTGCGACACCGCGGTGCTCGCGCACTCGGCCGATCTGCCGCCGTCGATCTACGAGTCGAGCGACGTGCTCTTCGGCGCGACCGATCGTGAGGAGCTGCGAAACTGGGCGATGTCGCTGCAGGCGGAGGCCGACCAGGGCAAGCGTCCCCCGCCGACGGTGCTCTACGGCCTCGGCGGCGGATTGACGCGTTACAACCGCGTCGAGGGTCTCTCGATCGGCGTGCGCGTCGATCAGCGACTGCACCGCGGCTACGGCGCGCACGGCGTCGCGCGCTTCGGTTTCGCCGACCTGCATCCGAGCATCGAGCTCGGCGTGTCCCGCGGCAATCCCGCCCGCACGTGGGACCTGACCGGCTATCACCGGCTCGCCGTCGCCGGCGACTACGGTGATCCGTTCACCCTCGGCGCGTCGCTGAGCGCGCTGCTCTTCGGGCGCGACGACGGCTTCTATTATCGCGCGACCGGCGCCGAGCTGACGCGGACGTCGATCGGCGAGACGGTGGTTCAGTGGCGGCTCTTCGGCGAGCATCACGGCGATGCGCCGATGAAGACCAACGTCTCGCTCGCGCACCTCGGCAAGGGACGCTTCCCCGGGAACATCACCGCTCGACGCGGCGACGTCGGCGGGGTCGGCCTCACGCTGACGCGAAGCTTCGGCGCCGACCCGCGCAGCTGGCGTCTGCTGAGCAGCACGCACGGGGAAGCGGCGGCGGGAAGCTTCGACTACTCGCGCGCGCTCGCCGACCTCACTCTCTCACACCCGCTTCCCTTCGGCACCGAGGGCGCGCTCACCGGCGTGGCGGGGATCGCGGGCGGTCACGCGCCGATCCAGAAGCTCTTCTTCGTCGGCGGTCCGCAGACGGTGCGCGGGATCGATCCCGGAAGCGGCGTCGGCGACGCGATGTGGGTCGGACGCGGCGAGTTGGCGCTCTCGCGCGGTGTGTTCAGGCCCATGCTCTTCGGCGACCTCGGCTGGGCGGGAGATCGCGCGGACTGGCGACGTCCCGGTCGTCCGCTGGCGGGCGCCGGGCTCGGCGGTTCGCTCTTCGAGGGGCTGCTGCGCGCCGACGTCGCGAAGGGGATCCACCCCGCGGGGGGAGTGCGCGTCTATCTGTACCTCGACGCGCGTTTCTGATCGCGTGTCGATGGCCGTGGGGAGTTAGAGAGTCAGGAACGAAACGAGCGTCTCGCCGGTTCGCCCTCGACTCTCCCACGGCCACGATGAAAGCGAACAACATCCTCGAGACGATCGGCAACACGCCGCACGTCCGCATCAACAAGCTGTTCGGCCCCAAGGCCGAAGTCTGGATGAAGCTCGAGCGCGCGAACCCCGGCGGCAGCGTGAAGGACCGCATCGGGATCGCGATGATCGAGGACGCGGAGCAGCGCGGCGTCCTGAGGAAGGGTGGGACGATCGTCGAGCCGACCTCCGGGAACACGGGGATCGGGCTCGCGATGGCGGCGGCGGTGAAGGGCTACCGGCTCATCCTCGTGATGCCGGAGTCGATGTCGGTCGAACGCCGTCGCATCCTCAAGGCGCACGGCGCCGAGGTCGATCTCACCCCGCGCGAGAAGGGGATGCGCGGGGCGATCGAGCGCGCGAAGGAGCTGATCGCGCAGAACCCCGGCTCGTGGATGCCGCAGCAGTTCGAGAACCCCGCGAACGCCGACATCCATCGCCGCACGACGGCGCAGGAGATCCTCCGCGACTTCCCCGAGGGGATCGACTACCTGATCACCGGCGTCGGCACCGGCGGCCACATCACGGGTGTCGGCGAGGTGTTGAAGAAAGCGATGCCGAAGATCAGGATCCTCGCGGTCGAGCCGGCGAAGTCCGCGGTGCTGAGCGGCGGCGAGCCGAGCCCGCACAAGATCCAGGGCGTGGGCACCGGGTTCATCCCCGCGGTACTCAACCGCTCGATCCTCGACGGCGCGGTGGCGGTCACAGAGGAGGAAGCCTATGCCTACGCCGTCCGCGCGGCGAAGGAGGAGGCGATCTTCATCGGCCCGTCGTCGGGCGCCTCGCTCGCCGCCGTCGCGAAGACACTGCCCGACTTGCCCGAGGGGAGCCGCATCCTCACCTTCTGCTACGACACGGGCGAGCGGTATCTCTCGGTCGAGGGACTGTTCTGAGCGGGTGCGGGAGTTTCTCGAAACTGCGGGGCGGGTGCCGTTGGAAAGAGCGGGGCGGGGAGCGGGATACCGCGGGGCGGGGGGCGAGGGGCGGGGACTGGTGGCTCGGCCGCTTCCTCGCGGGTTGCGTTGGGGCTCTGGGGGCATTCGAGCCTCGCGTGATCAGCAGGGAGATGGCCGAGGCTCTGAGAGTCTTGAGA
>JABFXM010000017.1 GCA_013361745.1 Gemmatimonadaceae bacterium
TCACCAGCGCGTGCAGCACGAGCGCGAGCACCGCGTTCCAGGCGAAGTGCGCCGCCCACGCCGCGTACAGGCTCGAGGTCGCGAAGCGCACCGCGCCGAGAAAGACCCCCGCGAGCCCGACGACGACGAGCGCGCCCGCGGACATCCCAGGATTGCCGACGTGCAGCAGCGCGAAGACGACGCTCGTCAGCACGAGTGCGCTCCACCGGCCGATGCCGTCGGCGAGCGAGCTGAGAAGATAGCCGCGCATCAGGAGCTCCTCGGCGAAGGCGGCGGGGAGCAGGAACAGCGCGAGGCCGGCCGACTGCGCGGCGAGCGACTCGCCCGCGGGTGGGGCCGCGTCGATCCGCAACCAGCCGGCGAGCAGGAGCGCCGCGCAGGGGACGCCGACGGCGAGCGTGCCTAACGCGAGCCCCGGAAGCACTCGGCGCGCCGCAGCGTCCCGACGCGCCAGCCCGACGTAGCTCCACGAGTCGCGATCGATGAACCGGATCATCACCCAGTGCGCGGCCAGCGCGCCGGCGACCACTCCAAGCCAGGTAATGAGCGCGTGGTCGCCGGTCGTGTCGCCGGCGAAACGCGCGCCGATCGCGACGAGAAGCTGTGCCAGCGACGCCAGCACGATGACGAGCACGAGAAACAGCGCGGCACGCCATCCCGCGCGGAGTCGGCCCTGCGGGGACACCAACAGGGCCGATGCGCTCACGCTCAGACCTTCTCGACGCTCAGCGCGACGGCGTCGCCGCCGCCGAGGCAGAGCGTCGCGAGTCCCGTCTCGACCCCTCGATCCTTCATCGCGTAGAGGAGCGTCGTGAGCACCCGCGCGCCGCTCGCACCGATCGGATGGCCGATCGCGATCGCGCCGCCGTTGACGTTCACGCGGTTCCAGTCCCAGCCGAGCTCCGCGCCGTCGGCGAGCGCCTGCGACGCGAACGCCTCGTTCGCCTCGATCAGCCCGTAGTCGCCGATCTTCGTGCCGCTC
Organism: Gemmatimonadaceae bacterium; assembly: GCA_013361745.1. Taxonomy (GTDB): domain Bacteria; phylum Gemmatimonadota; class Gemmatimonadetes; order Gemmatimonadales; family Gemmatimonadaceae; genus JABFXC01. The sequence continues at coordinate 983 of JABFXM010000017.1, forward strand.
TTCTTCATCAGGTTGCGCACCGCGGTGATCGGCGCGAAGAAGAGCTCCTGCGGGTTCCCCGCGCCGGTCGCGTAGCCGGTGACGCGCGCGAGGATCTCGAGACCGTTCGCGCGCGCGAACTCCTCGCTCGTCACCACGAGCGCCGAGCCGCCGTCGTTGAGGCTCGACGCGTTTCCAGCGGTGACGCTCAGCTCCTCGCTCTTGTCCTTGCCGGGGAACGCGGGGCGCAGCTTGCCGAGCGACTCGACGGTGCTGTCGGCGCGCGGGCCCTCATCGGTGTCGACGACGGCCGGCCCCTTCTTGCCGGGAATGCTGACGGGGACGATCTCGGCGCTGAACTTTCCCGCCTTCTGCGCGGCGATCGCGCGCCGATGCGACTCGGCGGCGAACTGGTCCTGCTGCTCACGGGTGATCTTCGCCTTGCGCGCCGTATACTCGGCGTGTCCGCCCATGTGCACGTTGCAGCTCGCGCACCAGAGGCCGTCCTTGATCACGCCGTCGATCATCTGCTGGTCGCCGAGCTTCACGCCGTTGCGCATGCCGTAGACGTAGTACGGCGCGTTCGACATCGACTCCTGGCCGCCGGCGACGATCGCCTTCGCGTCGCCCGCCTTGATCGCCTGCGCCGCGAGCATGACCGCCTTGAGGCCGGAGCCGCAGACCTTGTTCACGGTGACCGCGGAGACGGTCGCGGGGATGCCGCCGCCGAGCGCAGCCTGGCGCGCGGGCGCCTGACCAGAGCCGGCCTGCACGACCTGGCCCATGATCACTTCGTCGATCTGATCGCCAGGGACACGCGACCGCTCGAGCGCGGCCTTGATCGCGATCGCGCCTAGCTCGGGGGCGCGAAGGGCGGACAGACCGCCGAGAAACCTGCCGACGGGAGTGCGAGCCGCCGATACGATGACCGGCGTACGGGAAAGATCGGCCATGATGTTACGCTGTGAGTCTGCGCGAGACTGCGTGAGGCACGGAAAGTTATCGGGCCGCGCTGTGGACTACAACGGGGCGCGATTGCGTGAGACTGCGCGAGACTGCGCGCTGGAGGCGATGCGCTGGAGGCGATGCGCTGGAGGCGATGCGCTGGAGGCGATGCGCTGGAGGCGATAGGCTGGAGGCTGGAAGCAGGAGGCTGTGAGCAGCGGCGGAACGACAACGGCGGTCGGGAGGGTTCCCGACCGCCGTTGCAGTTTCGCACTCGCCTCCTGCCTCCAGCTACCAGCTTCCAGCCCCCAGCCCCGAGCCTATCTCACCGCCCCGGCGTCCACTGCAGCTTCGTGTAGTAATAGCCCCCGTTGAAGCCGAAGGGGGAGATCAGCGAGTACCTGAACACGCCGTTGTTGCTGAAGTACTTGTTCACCTCGTCGGGATACACGTTGAAGATGTTGTTCCCGCCGATTGTCCAGGTGTAGGCGCGTCCGACCTTGAGACCGACGCTCGCGTCGGTGATCCACTTTCCACCGTAGTACTGCTCGACGTACTTCGGATCGGACGTGCGCGTCGTCGCCGCGGTGACGCCCCCGAAGTAGGCCTGATGCGCGGTGAACAGCCAGCGGCCGATGTCGTAGTCGCCGTTGAGGTGAATCGTGCGGCGCGGCTGTCCGCGCTCGATGCGCGTCTTCTCCACCGGGCCGAAGAGCGTCGCGTCCAGACCGGAGAGCTGCTGCGGCGTCGCCGAGGTGCGCGTCGCCTCCGTCTTCGTCCAGTTGGCGCCGGCGGTGAGCCGCACGGTGCCCGCGCCGCCGAGGACGATGCCGTAGCGCGCCACGACGTCGAGCCCGTTCGTCTTCGTGTCGATCGCGTTGGTGAAGAAGCGGCCGCCGCCGATCGTCGCGAAATCGGGGTTGCGATTGCGCAGGGTGTCGCGGAAGGCCTGCTGGGTGAAATTCTCCGAGAGCACGATGCGATCACGGATGTTGATGCGATATCCGTCCACTGTCAGCGAGAAGTTCTTGATCGGCTCGGCGGTGAAGCCGAGGCTGTAGTTCACCGACTTCTCCGGCTTCAGCGGCTGCGCGCCGAGCGCCTGGGCGACGGCGCCGCTCGCGGGGAACGTCTTGATGTCGTACGGAATCCCGCCGATGAAGTTCGTCGAGGTCGCGGTGAAGTACTCCTGCTGCAGCGAGGGCGCGCGGAACCCGTTGCCCACCGCGCCGCGGAAGGCGTAGCCGGGCACGAACTCCCAGCGTCCCTGCACCTTCCCCGTGATCTGCGAGCCGAAATCGGAGTAGCGCTCGGCGCGCGCCGCCGCGCCGACGTTCACGCTCGATGCGGCGTTGCCCTCGACATCGACGTAGAACGCCTCGTTGTTCCGCATCTCGTTGGTGTTGTCGCTCGGCTGGAAGCCGGGGAAGCCCTGCGCGCCGGCGGGGGCGATGCCGCCCTTGTTCGGCCCGTCGAGGATGCGCACGCCGCCGTTCACCCACGACGCGCGGTCACCCGCCCAGATCTTGTAGCGATCGAAGCGGAGCTCGGCGCCGCTGGCGAAGTTCACCGCGTGGAAGGGTCCGACGTCCATCGTGCGGTTGACGTCGAAGTTCGTCGTCTGCTGCGAGAAGATCATCGTGCCCGCGTAGAAGTCCATCGGCGACGCGTTGCCTAACGACGCGTTGTCGCTGTTCCTCACGTCGTAGCGGAAGCGATTGCCGCCGTAGAGCGTGCTGAGGTCCCAGTTCCAGTCGTGCCACGTGCTCTTCGCGCCGACGACGCCGGAGATGTCCCAGATGCGGCTGTCGATGTGCGGGAGGAAGCCATTCGGGTACAGGTAGCGGATGGTGCCGTTGTTGTTGTAGCGGCGGAAGTTCGCCGGCGAGTCGCCGACCCGGAGCGACGTCCCGCCGAACGAGTAGAGCTGGATCCCGTTGGCGAGCGAGGTGCCGCCGTTGTAGAAGACGCCGCCCTCGTTGAGCAGCGCGTCGCCATGCCGCCAGCGAATCTGGTTGTCGAAGGCCGGATCGGTGTTGCGCGGGTCACCGGCGAAATAGTTCGACGTCGTGTCGGCGTTGGCGCGGTTGGTGTAGCCGCGATGCCGCACGTTCCCGCTGATGTTGAGGAACCCGCCCGAGGCCGTGCCGAGCCCGTAGCTGCCGCCGGCCTGCACCGTCTCGCCGTCGTTCTTGTATGTCTGGCCGGCGGTGATGTCACCGTCGGCGCGCGGCTGGCTCTTGAGGACGATGTTCATCACCCCGGCGATCGCGTCCGAGCCGTACTGCGCCGCGGCGCCGTCGCGCAGGATCTCGATGTGGTCGATCGACTCCATCGGGATTGCGTTGAGGTCCACCCCCGCCGAGCCGCGCCCGACGGTGCCGTTGACGTTCACGAGCGCGCTCTGGTGCCGCCGCTTGCCGTTGACGAGCACCAGCACCTGATCGGGGCCCAGCCCACGCAGCGTCGCCGGACGGATGTGGTCGGACCCGTCGGCGATCGAGGGACGGGGGAAGTTGAACGAGGGCGCCAGCATCTGGATCGCCTGGTTCGTCTCCGTGACGCCCGTGCTCTGCAGCTCCGCCGCGCCGACGACGTCGATCGGCACCGGTGCCGATGTCACCGAGCGCTCCTGCGCGCGCGTGCCGACGACCGCGACCTCGCTGAGGTTGACGACCTGCTTGGGCAGCGCGAAGTCGCGCGTCGTCTGGCCGCCCGCCGTGACGCTGACGGTGGCCGATACCGAGCCGTAGCCGATGACGCGCGCGCGAAGCTCGTGCGATCCCTCGCGCAGGAGGATTCGGTAGCTCCCGTCGTCGCGCGTGGCGACGCCCTGCTGCGTGCCGACGATGACGACGTAGGCGCCGGGGAGCGGACGGCCGTCGGCGGCGTCGGTGACCTTGCCGGTGACGGTGCCCATCGTCGTGCCCTGCGCGTGCAGGACTCTCGTCGATGCCGCGCTGGCGACGAGCGCGCAGCCCGCGACGAGCAGAGAACGGATGTGCGTGAAGATCACGCGTGGCGAACGAGCGTGTGGCATCGGGGCCTCCTCGAGGCGGGCGAACGGGTGTCGGCGAGCGCGGGTGGGCGTGCGGTCGGCGGCGGAGCTTCGGCGAAGATGTGTGGCCACGGCGAGTGGGGCAAGAGCGACGTTGATCGCGTGCCCCTAGCCCCTGACGTGCTCCGGGGGTAGCTCTATCGCCATTCACGTCCCTCGACAGGAGCACCCCCCGCATGCTTCGACACGCATCCCTCCTCGCCGCCGGCGCGCTCGCGATCGCCCCCAACGGACTCGCGGCGCAGGCGCCCGCCGCCGCGCCGGCGAAGGCTGCCGTGCGAGCGACCGCCGCGCCCGTTCCCGACATCCCGTACACGAAGTACACCCTGTCGAACGGACTCACGCTGCTCGTGCACGAGGACCACAAGGCGCCCATCGCCGCGGTCAACGTCTGGTATCACGTCGGCTCGAAGAACGAGAAGCCCGGCAAGACGGGCTTCGCGCATCTCTTCGAGCACCTGATGTTCAACGGCAGCGAGAACTACAACGACGACTACTTCAAGGCGGTCGAGCCGATCGGCGCGACGGACCTGAACGGCACGACGAACGAGGATCGCACCAACTACTTCCAGAACGTCCCCGTCTCGGCGCTGGACCGAATCCTCTGGCTCGAGTCGGACCGCATGGGCCACCTCCTTGGCGCGATCGACAGCGCGAAGCTCAACGAGCAGCGCGGCGTCGTGCAGAACGAGAAGCGGCAGGGGGAGAACGAACCGTACGGCAAGGCGTGGATCACCATCGCCGAGAACACCTTCCCGAAGGGCCATCCGTATTCGTGGTCGGTGATCGGCTCGATGGAGGATCTCAACGCCGCCTCGCTCGCGGACGTGAAGGACTGGTTCCGGACATACTACGGTCCCGCCAACGCGACGCTCGTCGTCGCCGGTGACGTGAACGCGGGCGACGTGCGGCGGCGCGTCGAGAAGTACTTCGGCGACATTCCGTCGGGGCCGCCGATCGTGAAGCACGAGGCGTGGATCGCGAAGATGGAAGGCGAGCATCGCCAGATCATGCAGGACCACGTCCCGCAGGCGCGGCTGATCAAGGTGTACAACGTCCCGCCGTACGGCACGCCCGACCTCGAGTATCTCTCGCTCGGCCTCGACATGCTCGCCGGCGGGAAGTCGTCGCGGCTCTACAACCGCCTCGTCTATAAGGATCGCTCCGCGTCATCGGTTGAGGGGTACGTCGACGACCGCGAGATCGCGAGCCAGCTTCTCTTCCTCGCCGACGCGCAACCGAAGGGCGACCTGAAGACCGTCGAGCGCGCCTTCGACGACGAGGTGCAGCGCTTCATTGCCAGCGGCCCCACCGCGGCGGAGCTCGAGCGCTCGAAGACCAAGCGCCGGGCCGACTTCATTCGCGGCATCGAGCGGATCGGCGGCTTCGGAGGGAAGTCCGACGTCCTCGCGCGCGGCCAGGTGTTCCGCGGCGACCCCGAGACGTACAAGTCGATCCAGCGCTGGGTCGCGAACGCGACCGCGGCGGACGTGCAGAACGCGATGAAGAAGTGGATGACGGGCGGCGTCTACGTGCTCGAGGTGCAGCCCTTCCCCGAGTTCACCACGGTCGCGTCGAACGTCGATCGCAAGAAGCTTCCCGACGTCGGCGCGCCACCGGCGGCGCCGCTCGCCGCGCCGGAGCGCGCGACGCTCTCCAATGGGATGAAGGTCGTGCTCTCGCGACGCACCGCGGTCCCCGTCGTCCGGCTCCAGATGATCCTCGACGGCGGCTACGCGGCGGACAACGCGGCGAAGCCTGGCGTCGCCTCGATGACGATGCAGATGCTCGACGAAGGAACGACCTCGCGCACCGCGCCGCAGATCGCCGACCAGCTCGCGGCGCTCGGCGTGAACCTCAACGCCTACGCGCAGCTCGACGTCATGGGTGTGTCGATGTCGGCGCTCAAGGACAAGCTCGACGCCGCGCTCCCGATCTACAGCGACGTCGTTCTCCATCCATCGTTCCCGCAGAGCGACCTCGATCGCGTCAAGCAGATCACGCTCGCCAACATCGAACAGGAGAAAGTGCAGCCCTTCACGATGGGCCTGCGCGTACTGCCGCTGCTCGTCTACGGGCCCGACCACGCCTACGGCCAGCCGCTCACGGGCAGCGGGACCGAGTCGTCGGTCCGGGCGATGACCCGTGACGATCTCACGACCTTCCATCAGGCCTGGTTCAAGCCGAACCACGCGACGGTGGTCGCGGTCGGCGACATCACGATGCCCGAGCTCACCGCGAAGCTGGAGCGCGCCTTCGCCTCGTGGAAGCCGGGCGAGATTCCGGCGAAGAACGTCGCCACCGTCGCACCGCGCGCGCGGAAGACGGTCTTCCTCCTCGACCGTCCCGGCGCCGAGCAGTCCTACGTCTTCGCCGGCCAGCTCATCGCGCCGAAGGCGAACGCGGACGAGATCCCCTTCCAGCTCTTCAACAGCGCCTTCGGCGGCGCCTTCGTCTCGCGCATCAACATGAACCTGCGCGAGGACAAGCACTGGTCCTACGGCTCGTTCAGCTTCCCGATCGACGCGCGCGGCCAGCGGCTGTGGATGGTGATGGCGCCCGTGCAGACCGACAAGACGAAGGAGTCGCTCCAGGAAGCGATGAAGGAGCTGACGACCGTCATCGGGACGAAGCCGCTGACCACCGCCGAGATCACCGATGCGAAGGACCGCGAGATCAAGACCCTCGCCGGCCGCTGGGAGACGGGCGGCGCGGTCGCGCGCGCGTTAGGCGAGATCGTCACCTACGGCCTGCCCGACGACTACTACGCCACCTACGCCGATCGCGTCCGCGCCGCGTCCGACGCGCAGGTGAACGACGCGGCGAAGAAGTTCGTCGCCCCCGACCAGCTCGTCTGGGTCGTCGTCGGCGACCGCGCGAAGGTCGAGGCGGGAATCAGGCAGCTCGGCATGGGCGACGTAGTGCTGCTCGACGCCGACGGGCACCCGAAGGCGGCGACGCAGTGAACGGCCATGGGCACCGCCATGGGGCGCGAGTCTAGTGTCACGACGGGCTCGTGCCGATTGTCTCGGAAGTCATGACACTAGCCTCGTGTCTCCTGTCCGGCTCCTGCCTCATGGCCGTTCGCGGTAGCTCGCGATCGTGACCCGCCCGCTCCTTCGCTTCGTGCCACTCGGTGACCGCGCGCTCGTCTTGACCTT
>JABFXM010000586.1 GCA_013361745.1 Gemmatimonadaceae bacterium
ATCCGGCGCGGTCGCCCGCGTCGCACCGGCGGCGGCGATCGCGCTCCTCGCCGCGTGCACGCCCGCCCCGCCTAACGCGTCGGCGGGACCCTCGCCGCTCGGCATCGCGAGTCGCGACGCGGTGGTCCGCGTCGGGTCGTTCGCGGTCGTCCGCGCGGTCGCGGAATCGGGCAACCGCGCCTTCGTCGTCGGCGATGGGGGCCTCGCACTTTACGACCGGCTCTCGGGTCGCTGGTTGGCACCTTTCGCGCTGCCCCTCGCCGAACGGGGGCAGCCCGCGGGCCGGGTGCTCGCCGCGACGAACCTCATCGGCGACGCGCTCTGGGTGGCCGGCGGTGGCCGCGCCTTCGTCGTCAACGCGAGCCTCCGTGCGACCTTCACGACGCCCTTCATCGGCGCGCCCCGGGCGATGCGCGTCGAGCGCGGCGGCGCGAACGCCTACGTCCTCGCCGACCAGTGGTGGCAGATCGGCACGACGGGCTCGGCGCGCCCGGTCGGCGCAAACGAGCTGCCGCCGCGGGAGCAGCTCGCCGACGCGGCGGACATCGCTGATCCGGCGGTGCGCCGCGCGATCGACGATCCCCTCCTCACGCGAGACGCGTCGCTGCGTGCGTGGCCTGTGCTCGCCGCGGCGCGCGGCGCGACGTCGTCGGACGTCTGGCTCGGGACGGCCGGCGGCGGCGTGTTTCACGTCGATCCCGACTTCCACCGCAGCGAGCAGCTCCCCTTCGGGCTGCAGCTCGGTGACGTGCGCGCGCTCGCGCGGACCGCGGATGGCGTCGTCGTCGCGGAGGGCGTCGCGCCCTGGAACGTCGGCGCGCTGCAGTCCGCGGTGACCGAGGGCAGCGACGATCTCGCGCGCTGGCGCTGGTACGCGCTCGCGGATCAGGTGGGCGAGATCCGGTCGATCGCGCTGCGCGCGCGCACGCTCTGCGTCGCCGGGCCGAGCGGCGCGGGGATGATCGAGCTGCCCACGAGCGGCGCGAGCTCGCTCCCCGCGGCGATGGTGCACGCCGAGGGCGCGCCGTCGGGCGTCGTCGTCGCCTCGCGCGACGGCTGCGTCGTCGGCACGATGAGCGGCGTCACCGTGCTCCCCTGGGGCGTGGGCGGGATCCGGCGCAGCGAGCAGCTCTCGCCGGTGTACGCGCTCGCGACCTCCGGTGACACCGTATGGGCGGGGACGAGGGACGGCCTCGTCACGCTCGTCGGCGGCCACGTCGTCGGCGTGACGCGTCCATTTCCCGCCGGAAGCGAGATCGTCGCGGTGGCGACCGTCGGGCAGGGGCTCGCCGTCGCGAGCCCGGACCAGGTCGCGATCGTCGACGGCGCGGCGACCGAGCGGCTGACGATTCCGCTCGGCGCGGTCGGTCGCGTCACCGCGCTCGCCGCCGACGAGCGCGGCCTGTGGATCGGCGGAAGCAACGGTGCGCTCGCAGTCTCGCTGCCGTCGCATGCGAGCGCCGTCGTTTCACTCGACCACGTGGACGCGACGCAGCTCACGCCGCCCGGCGGACGCGAGGTGCACGCGATCGTGCTCGCCCCCGGCGTCGCATGGGTCGGGACCGCGGCGGGGCTCGTCCGCGTTCGACGCGGCGACGACGGGCTCCCCCGATGACGCTCCGCGACACACCGTTAGGCCCGGGCCCCGAGTTCGACGCGATCCGCGAGATGCTGCGCCGCTGGGGACCGCGCGCGAGCGGCATCGGCGACGACGCCGCGCTGCTCGACGTCCCGGCGGGACAGCAGCTCGCCGTCAGCACCGACAGCAGCGTCGAGGACGTGCACTTCCGCCGCGGCTGGCTGACGCCCCACGAGGTCGGATATCGCGCGACCGTCGCCGCGCTGAGTGACCTCGCCGCCGTCGGCGCCGCGCCCCTCGCCCTTGTCAGCGCCCTCGCGGTACCCGACGACTGGCGCACGACGCTGCACGACGTGACCGACGGCATCGGGGAGGCGGCCGAGCGATACCGGACGCCGATCGTCGGCGGAAACATCACGCGCGGGGCGAAGCTCGTCGTCACGATCACGGTGCTCGGCGCGGTGGACCGCCCGCTCCCGCGCTCGGCGGTGCGGCCAGGCGACGAGCTCTATCTCACCGGAGAGCTCGGAG
>JABFXM010000293.1 GCA_013361745.1 Gemmatimonadaceae bacterium
ATCGCGCCCTGGCGCGAGTGGGACATCCGCAGCCGCGAGGACGCGATCGCCTACGCGGAGGCGCGCGGGATCCCGATCACCGCCACGCGCGAGAAGATCTTCTCCCGCGACCGGAACATCTGGCACCTCTCCCACGAGGGCGGATCTCTCGAGGATCCGGGGCTCGAGCCGCCGCGCGACCTCTTCCAGCTCACCGCGCACGCCGACGAGGCGCCGGCGGAGAGCGAGGTCGTCGCCATCGGTTTCTCGCGCGGGACGCCGGTGAGCGTGAATGGAAAGGCGCTGTCTCCGGTCGCGCTCCTCCAGACCCTCAACGCGATCGGTGCGAAGCACGGCGTCGGCCGCATCGACCTCGTCGAGGATCGCCTGGTCGGGATGAAGTCGCGCGGCGTCTACGAGACCCCGGGCGGCACGCTCCTCTATGCGGCGCACTCGGAGCTCGAGCAGCTCGTGCTCGATCGCCGCACGCTCGCCGCGAAGGACGTCATCGCGCCGCGCTACGCGGACCTCGTCTACGAGGGGCGCTGGTGGTCCACCGAGCGTGAAGCGTACGACGCCTTCGTCGAGGCGACGCAGCAGAACGTCACCGGTGTCGTCGCGCTCCGCCTCCGTCAGGGTGCGGTGCAGGTGGCAGGGCGCTCGAGCGAGCACGCCCTCTACGACGAGCGCTTCGTCACCTTCGGCGAGGACGACGTCTACCAGCAGAGCGATGCCGCGGGCTTCATCCGCCTCTTCGCGCTCCCGACGCGCGTTCGCGCGCTGAAGGATCAGGAGGCGGCGGCTCGCCACCAGGCCGCGGCGAGCGTGGGCGAGCGGGACGACTCGCGCACCGCGGAGGTCGGGGCGTGACCGCGCCCCGCCACGCGTCCACGGGCGGCGAGGAGCGCACGCACAAGCTCTGGGGCGGTCGCTTCGCCGGCAGCGCCTCGCGTGAGTTCGAGGCGCTCAACAACTCGCTCGCCGTCGACGCGCGGCTCTGGCCCTTCGACATCCAGGGCTCGAAGGCGTGGGCGATCGGCCTCTGGCATGCCGGCGTCCTCACCCTCGACGAGAGCGATCGCATCGTCGCCGGCCTCGACGCGGTCGGGCGCCGTCTGGCCGATGGAGTCACCGCGCTTCCCTCGGACGAGGACGTGCACACCCTCATCGACCGGCTGCTCCACGCCGAGATCGGTGACGTCGCCTCCAAGCTGCACACGGGACGCAGCCGCAACGATCAGGTCGCGACCGCGACGCGGCTCTGGACGATGGACGCCTGCCGCCGCGTCGACGCCGCGATCCGCGATCTGCAGCGGGCGCTCGTCGACCGCGCCGAGTCGAACGTCGGCACGCTCATGCCGGGCTACACGCACATGCAGCGCGCGCAGCCGGTGAGCGTGGCCCACTGGCTCCTCGCGCACTTCTGGCCCCTCGAGCGCGACCGGACGCGCATCGCCCACGCCCTCGCCGGCGCGAGCGTCCTGCCGTTAGGCAGCGGCGCGATCGCGGGCTCGGGTTTCCCGGTGTCGCGCATCCTCCTCCAGGGCACCCTCGGCTTCGCCGAGCGCGCCCGGAACAGCATCGACGCGGTGAGCGACCGCGATTTCGTCGCCGCGCTGCTCTTCGCGCTCGCGCTCAACGCGACGCACGTGTCGCGCATGGCGGAGGACCTCATCATCTTCGGCACGAGCGAGTTCGGTTTCGTCCGCTTCGGCGACGCCTTCTCGAGCGGGTCGAGCATGATGCCGCAGAAGCGCAACCCGGACGCGCTCGAGCTCGCGCGCGCCGCGGCTGCGCGCCGGCTCGGTGAGCTCACGAGCATGCTCGCGCTGCTGAAGGGACTGCCCTCCGGCTACAACAAGGATCTGCAGGAGGACAAGGCCATCCTCTTCGGCGCGGTCGACGCCGCGCTCCTGGTCATCCCCGCGGTCGCCGGCACCGTCCGCGATCTGCGCTTCGAGGGCGGCCGCATGTCCACCGCCGTCGATCCGTCGATGATGGCGACCGACCTCGCCGATCTGCTCGTCGAGCGTGGCGCGACCTTCCGCGAGGCGCACGCGGTGGTCGGCAGTCTCGCCCGCCGCGCCGAGGAGCAGGAGGTCCCGCTGAGCGGGCTTCCGGCGTCGGC
>JABFXM010000373.1 GCA_013361745.1 Gemmatimonadaceae bacterium
GGCTGGGACTACCTCGTCGTCGACACGACGGGCAGTCGCATCTTCATCTCCCGTGGAACCCACACCCTCGTCGTGGATACCCGCACCGACTCGGTGGTCGGCGACATCCAGGACACCCCGGGCGTGCACGGCATCGCGCTCGCCCCCGCGATCGGCCGCGCCTTCATCAGCAACGGCCGCGACTCGAGCGTCACCGTGGTGGACCTGAAGACGCTCGCCACGGTCGCGCGCATCCGCGGCACGGGCGCCAACCCGGACGCGATCGCCTACGACTCGGCGTCGAATCGCGTCTTCACCTTCAACGGGCGGAGCGCCGACGCGACGGTGATCGACGCGGTGACGAACGCCATCGTCGGCACCATCGCGTTAGGTGGGAAGCCCGAGTTCGCGGTGGCCGACGGCAAGGGCTCGCTCTGGGTGAACATCGAGGACAAGAGCCAGATCTCCCATGTCGACACGCGATCGCTGAAGGTGCTGCACACCTGGCCGATCGCGCCGTGCGAGGAGCCGAGCGGGCTGGCGATCGATCGCGCGCACCGGCGGTTGTTCGCGGTGTGCGACAAGGTGATGGCGGTGGTGGACGCCGACAACGGAAAGGTGGTCGCGACGCCCGCGATCGGCGACGGCCCCGACGCCGCTGCCTTCGATCCGGGGACGCAGCTCGCCTTCGCCTCCGGCGGCGACGGCACGCTGACGGTGGTCCACGAGGACTCGCCCGACAGGTACTCCGTCGTGCAGACCGTGCAGACCCAGCGCGGCGCGCGCACGATGGCGCTCGATCCGCGGACACACGTCGTCTACACCGTGACCGCGGAGTTCGGCCCGCGACCCGCGCCGACCGCCGAGAACCCCCGCCCGCGGCCGACGATGGTGCCGGATTCGTTCACGCTGATTGTCGTAGCGCCGTGAGCGGAGGCTGGAAGCAGGAAGCTGGAGGCCGGAGGCAACAACGCCTCTCCCTGGCAGCCTCCTGCCTTCAGCTTCCTGCCTTCAGCCTCCCGCGCGCGACCAGCCGCCTCCTCACCACGACCAGCAGCACCGGCACGACGTAGAGCGTGATCGGCGTCGAGAGCGCGAGGCCGCCGATCACCGCCAGCGCGAGCGGGCGCTGCATCTCGCTGCCGGCGCCGATGCCTAACGCGAGGGGGAGGAGCCCGAACAGCGTGCAGAGCGTCGTCATCAGGATCGGCCGAAGCCGGATGCGTGCGGCCTCGCGGATCGCTGTCTCGAGCGGATGGCCGAGCACGCGCATCTGGTGCCGGGTGAAGTCGAGGAGAATGATCCCGTTCTTCACGATCAGCCCGACGAGCAGGATCAGTCCCATGAACGACGAGACGTTCAGCGGCGTCCCGGTCACCAGCAGCAGCACCAGCGCGCCGACGAAGGAGAGCGGGGCGGCGAGCAGCACCACCAGCGGCTCGACGAAGGACTGGAACTGCACGACCATCACCGCGATCACGCTCAGCGCCGCGAGGGCGAGCACGAGGAGCAGGGCGCGGAACGCCTGCTGCTGATTCGCGTACTGGCCGCCGACCTCGACGCGGATCCCCGGCGGCGGCCGGTGCGCCGCGAGCACGCGCTTCACGTCGCCGACCACGTCCCCCAGCGATCGCCCGCTCAGATCCGCCGTCATCGCGATCATCTGCTGCTGGTTCTCGCGCAGCAGCGTGCCACGCGTCTCGGTCGGCGTGAAGGTCGCCAGCGTCGCCAGCGGCGCGGACTGCTTCGTCTCCGGCGAGAGGATGGGGATCGCGCCGAGCTGCCGCGGATCGAAGCGCACCGAGTCGGGGGCGCGCACGCGAACCCCGATCGCGCGGTCCGACAGCCGCACCTCCCCCGCCTCGACGCCGAGCAGCGCGCCGGCCGCGGCCGCGCTCACCTGCTCGGGCGTCAACCCGATGCGTCCGGCCTCCGCCCCGCCGATCGACATCGAGAGCTCGGCGCTCGGCTCGCTGACGCCGTTGTAGAAGTCCTCGAGCCCTTCGATCTTCTCCATCCCCGGCGTCAGCGCTCGCGCGTAGCTCTCGATCGCGTCGAGATCGGGGCCGAAGAGCTTCACCTCCCCCGGCTTCGCCGCGCCGGCGAGATCGTTGATCAC